>NZ_JBNNWE010000088.1:0-24767 GCF_050280905.1 Pseudomonas sp. NPDC086278 | reverse complement strand
GGCGGATATGCGCAAGGTTATTCAGTACCTGGCGCAGAAAACCGCCCAGGACAAAGTCCTGGTTTTTAGGAAATAGCAAACAAAATAGGCCGCGAATCATGCCGATGAGTTGATGTCTTGTCAAGGGCGGTTGAGACGTTCCGCTAAGTGGTAGGTATAAAGAGGCGGGATATTTATTTCCGGCGCTTGACCTGTAAACTCGCGAGCTTTGGCTCTGTGCTGCTGCGGCGCGGAGTATCGCATAAGTAGGCGCTTTGTTCGCCTGCTGTTTATCGACAGGCACAAACTCTTTCAATGAATCTGCTCAAATCGTTGGCCGCCGTCAGCTCTATCACGATGCTTTCCCGGATTCTGGGGTTCGTCCGTGACACGCTCATCGCGCGTACATTTGGTGCCGGGATGGCGACGGACGCCTTCTTTATCGCCTTCAAACTGCCCAACCTGCTGCGGCGGATCTTCGCCGAAGGGGCCTTTTCCCAGGCCTTTGTGCCGATTTTGGCCGAATATAAAAGCCAGCAGGGCGAGGAGGCGACGCGAACTTTTATTGCTTACGTCTCCGGATTGCTGACGCTGGTGCTGGCACTGGTGACCGCGCTGGGCATGCTCGCGGCGCCGTGGGTGATCTGGGCGACCGCGCCGGGGTTCACCGACACACCGGAAAAATTCGAGCTGACGTCCAGCCTGCTGCGGGTGACGTTCCCTTATATCCTGTTGATCTCCCTGTCCTCCCTGGCCGGGGCAATCCTCAACACCTATAACCGCTTCTCGGTGCCGGCGTTCGTGCCGACCCTGCTTAACGTCAGCATGATCATCTTTGCGGTGTTCCTGACGCCGTACTTCGATCCGCCGGTCATGGCGCTGGGTTGGGCGGTGTTGGTCGGCGGCCTGGCGCAGTTGCTGTATCAGCTGCCGCACCTGAAAAAGATCGGCATGCTCGTTCTGCCGCGCCTCAACCTGCGCGATACCGGCGTCTGGCGGGTGATGAAGCAAATGCTGCCGGCGATTCTCGGCGTGTCCGTGAGTCAGATCTCGTTGATCATCAACACCATCTTCGCCTCGTTTCTGGTGGCCGGCTCCGTGTCGTGGATGTATTACGCCGACCGTTTGATGGAGTTGCCGTCCGGCGTGCTGGGCGTTGCGCTGGGCACGATTCTGTTGCCGACATTGGCCAAGACCTACGCCAGCAAGGATCGCCATGAATACTCGCGCATCCTCGATTGGGGCCTGCGCCTGTGCTTCGTGTTGGTGTTGCCGTGCTCGCTGGCGCTGGGGATTCTGGCCGAACCGCTGACTGTTTCGTTGTTCCAGTACGGCCAGTTCAGCGCGTTTGATGCGTCGATGACCCAGCGCGCGTTGATCGCCTATTCCGTCGGTTTGCTCGGCATTATCGTGATCAAAGTGTTGGCACCAGGCTTTTATGCGCAACAAAACATCCGTACCCCGGTGAAAATCGCGATTTTCACGCTGGTCGTCACCCAACTCTTCAACCTGGTGCTGATCGGCCCGCTGGCCCACGCCGGTCTGGCCTTGGCCATCAGTGCCGGCGCCTGCATCAACGCGGGGCTATTGTTCTATCAACTGCGCAAACAGCAGATGTACCAGCCGCAGCCAGGGTGGGCGAAGTTTGGCGTTAAGTTAGTCATTGCGGTGTTGGTGATGTCGGCGGTGTTACTGGCCGGGATGCACTTCATGCCGGCGTGGGACCAGGGGCACATGCTCGAACGGTTCCTGCGTCTGGGGGCGCTGGTGGTCGCTGGCGTGGTGGCGTATTTCGGTATGTTGGCGCTGATGGGCTTTCGTTTGCGTGACTTCAATCGCAAGGCGCTGAGCTGAGGTGTTGCCTCGATAAACACGGGCGAGCCGACGGTTTTGTCGGCTCGATTACTTTGGGTTACGGTGTTGCCTGTCGTCGGCCGCCGGGTGTGGTTATAATCGACCACTTTATGAGCAAGAAGCGCGTTATGCAGCTGGTTCGAGGCCTCCACAATCTGCGCCCCCAGCATCGGGGCTGTGTCGCCACTATTGGCAACTTTGACGGTGTGCACCGTGGCCACCAGGCTATCCTGGCGAGGCTGCGTGAGCGCGCGCTCGAGTTGGGCGTGCCCAGCTGCGTGGTGATTTTCGAGCCGCAGCCACGCGAATTCTTCGCTCCGGACACGGCTCCGGCCCGCCTGGCCCGGCTGCGGGACAAACTGCAGCTGCTGGCCGACGAAGGGGTCGACCGGGTCCTGTGCCTGGCGTTCAACCAGCGCCTGAGCAAACTCAGCGCCAGCGAATTCGTCGATGCCATCCTGGTCGACGGCCTCGGCGTGCAGCACCTGGAGGTCGGTGACGACTTTCGTTTCGGCTGCGATCGGGTAGGGGATTTCGATTTCCTGCAACAGGCTGGCGTCATGCAGGGCTTTACCGTCGAAGCCGCGCAAACCGTGGAGCTGGACGGTATTCGCGTCAGCAGTACTCAGGTTCGCAATGCCCTGGCCGCTGCCGATTTTGCCTTGGCCGAGCGCCTGCTGGGGCGTCCGTTCCGGATCGCGGGGCGTGTTTTGCACGGCCAGAAACTGGCGCGTCAATTGGGCACGCCGACCGCCAACATACAACTCAAGCGTCGTCGCGTGCCGCTGACCGGGGTTTACCTCGTCGATGTCGACATCGACGGCAAGACCTGGCCGGGCGTCGCCAACATTGGTGTGCGGCCCACGGTCCAGGGAGATGGCAAAGCCCACCTCGAAGTACACCTTTTAGATTTTGCCGGCGATCTGTATGACCGGCGTTTGACGGTGGTTTTCCACCAAAAGCTGCGTGAAGAGCAGCGTTTCGCCTCTCTGGAGGCGCTTAAGACGGCGATCAATGCGGATGTCGCCGCCGCCCGTGCCCTGTCGCACCTAGCGCCAATCGCTAATGAAGAGCCTTAAATGACCGACTATAAAGCCACGCTAAACCTTCCGGACACCGCCTTCCCAATGAAGGCCGGCCTGCCACAGCGCGAACCGCAGATTCTGCAGCGCTGGGACAGTATTGGCCTGTACGGTAAGTTGCGCGAGATTGGCAAGGATCGTCCGAAGTTCGTTCTGCACGACGGCCCTCCGTATGCCAACGGCACGATTCACATCGGTCACGCACTGAACAAGATTCTCAAGGACATGATCATCCGCTCGAAAACCCTTTCGGGTTTCGACGCGCCTTATGTTCCGGGTTGGGACTGCCACGGTCTGCCGATCGAGCACAAAGTCGAAGTGACCCACGGTAAAAACCTGGGCGCGGATAAAACCCGCGAACTGTGCCGCGCCTACGCCACCGAGCAGATTGAAGGCCAGAAATCCGAATTCATCCGTCTGGGCGTGCTGGGCGACTTCGCCAACCCGTACAAGACCATGGACTTCAAAAACGAGGCCGGTGAAATCCGCGCCCTGGCCGAAATCGTCAAGGGCGGTTTTGTGTTCAAAGGCCTCAAGCCTGTGAACTGGTGTTTTGACTGCGGTTCAGCCCTGGCTGAAGCCGAAGTCGAATACGAGAACAAGAAGTCCTCGACCATCGACGTCGCCTTCCCGATTGCCGACGAAGCCAAACTGGCTGCCGCTTTCGGCCTGGCGTCGCTGGCCAAGCCGGCTTCGATCGTGATCTGGACCACCACCCCGTGGACCATCCCGGCCAACCAGGCGTTGAACGTTCACCCGGAATTCAACTACGCCCTGGTCGACGTCGGCGACAAATTGGTGGTGCTGGCCGAAGAACTGGTCGAGTCGTGCCTGGCCCGTTACAGCCTCGAAGGTTCGGTCATCGCGACCACCACCGGTAAAGAACTCGAGCTGATCAACTTCCGTCACCCGTTCTACGATCGCCTGTCGCCGGTTTACCTGGCCGAATACGTTGAACTGGGCGCTGGCACCGGCGTGGTTCACTCCGCCCCGGCCTACGGCGTGGACGACTTCGTGACCTGCAAGAAATACGGCATGGTCAACGACGACATCCTCAACCCGGTGCAAAGCAATGGCGTCTACGTGCCGTCGCTGGAGTTCTTCGGCGGCCAGTTCATCTGGAAAGCCAACCCGGGCATCGTCGACAAACTGACCGAAGTGGGTGCGCTGCTGCACACCACCGTCATCGAACACAGCTACATGCACTGCTGGCGTCACAAGACCCCGCTGATCTACCGCGCCACCGCGCAGTGGTTCATCGGCATGGACAAAGAGCCAGTGACCGGCGACACCCTGCGCAAGCGGGCGATCAAAGCCATCGAAGAAACCAAATTCGTCCCGGCCTGGGGTCAGGCGCGCCTGCACTCGATGATCGCCAATCGTCCGGACTGGTGCATCTCCCGTCAGCGCAATTGGGGCGTGCCGATCCCGTTCTTCCTGAACAAGGAAAGCGGCGAGCTGCACCCGCGCACCGCCGAGCTGATGGAGCAAGTGGCTCAGCGCGTCGAAGTCGAAGGCATCGAAGCCTGGTTCAAGATGGACGCCGCCGAGCTGCTCGGCGACGAAGCGCCGCTGTACGACAAGATCAGCGACACCCTGGACGTCTGGTTCGATTCGGGTACCACGCACTGGCACGTCCTGCGCGGTTCGCACCCGATGGGCCACGACACCGGCCCCCGCGCCGACCTATACCTGGAAGGTTCGGACCAGCACCGTGGCTGGTTCCACTCCTCCTTGCTGACCGGTTGCGCCATCGATAACCACGCACCGTATCGCGAGTTGCTGACCCACGGTTTCACCGTCGATGAGTCCGGCCGCAAGATGTCCAAATCCCTGGGCAACGTCATCGCGCCGCAAAAGGTCAACGACACGCTTGGCGCCGACATCATGCGTCTGTGGGTCGCGTCTACCGACTATTCGGGCGAAATGGCGGTGTCCGAGCAGATCCTGCAGCGCAGTGCGGACGCTTACCGGCGTATCCGTAACACCGCGCGCTTCCTGCTCTCCAACCTGACCGGTTTCAATCCGGCCACCGACATTCTGCCGGCCGAAGAAATGCTCGCGCTGGACCGTTGGGCCGTGGATCGCACCCTGCTGCTGCAACGCGAGTTGCAAGAGCACTACGGTGAATACCGCTTCTGGAACGTCTACTCCAAGATTCACAACTTCTGCGTGCAGGAGTTGGGCGGTTTCTACCTCGACATCATCAAGGACCGCCAGTACACCACTGGCGCCAACAGCAAGGCTCGCCGTTCCGCGCAAACCGCGCTGTTCCACATCAGTGAAGCGCTGGTGCGTTGGATCGCGCCGATCCTCGCGTTCACCGCTGACGAGTTGTGGGAATACCTGCCGGGCGAGCGCAACGAATCGGTGATGCTCAACACCTGGTACGAAGGCCTGACCGAACTGCCGGACAACGTCGAACTGGGCCGCGCCTATTGGGAGCGGATCATGGCGGTGAAAGTTGCGGTCAACAAGGAAATGGAAATCCAGCGCGCGGCCAAGGCCGTCGGTGGCAACCTGCAAGCGGAAGTGACGCTGTTCGCCGAAGAGGCGCTGAGCGCCGACCTGGCCAGGCTGAGCAACGAACTGCGCTTCGTGCTGATCACCTCGACCGCCACTGTTGCACCGTTCCTGCAAGCGCCGGCCGATGCCGTGGTCACCGAAGTCAGCGGCCTGAAGCTGCAAATCGTCAAGTCGGCCTTCGCCAAGTGCGCCCGTTGCTGGCACTGCCGCGAAGACGTCGGCGTGAACCCGGAGCATCCGGAAATCTGCGGCCGTTGCGTCGACAACATCAGCGGCGCTGGCGAGGTTCGTCACTATGCTTAATGCTGCGGGCCGTTTCGGACGGTTAAGCTGGCTCTGGTTGAGCTTGCTGGTCCTGGTCATTGACCAGGCCAGCAAGTTTTACTTCGAAGGCAAGCTCGAGATGTACCAGCAAATCGTGATCATCCCCGATTTGTTCAGCTGGACCCTCGCCTATAACACCGGCGCGGCGTTCAGCTTCCTGGCCGACAGCTCCGGCTGGCAGCGCTGGTTGTTTGCCTTGATCGCGATTGTGGTCAGTGCGGTGCTGGTGGTGTGGCTCAAGCGTCTGGGGCGCAACGAAACCTGGCTGGCGATTGCGCTGGCCCTGGTGCTCGGTGGCGCGCTGGGCAATCTGTACGACCGTATTGCCTTGGGCCATGTGATCGATTTCATTCTGGTGCATTGGCAGAATCGCTGGTACTTCCCGGCGTTCAACTTCGCCGACAGTGCGATTACCGTCGGTGCCGTGATGCTTGCGCTGGATATGTTCAAAACCAAGAAGACCGGAGAAGCCGTTCATGACTGAACAGGTATTGGCTGAGCAACGCATCCGCCAGAACACGGAAGTCACCTTGCACTTTGCATTGCGCCTGGAGAACGGCGACACCGTCGACAGCACCTTCGACAAAGCCCCGGCGACCTTCAAGGTCGGCGACGGTAACCTGCTACCGGGTTTCGAAGCGGCACTGTTCGGCTTCAAGGCTGGCGACAAGCGGACGCTGACGATTCAGCCGGAAAACGCTTTCGGTCAGCCAAACCCGCAAAACGTACAGATCATCCCGCGTTCGCAGTTCAAGGACATGGAGCTGTCGCCGGGGCTGCTGGTGATCTTCAACGATGCGGCGAATACTGAGCTGCCTGGCGTGGTGAAAGAGTTCGATGACGAGCAGGTCACCATCGACTTCAACCACCCGCTGGCTGGCAAGACACTGACCTTTGACGTCGAAATCATCAGCGTCAAATCGCTGTAACTGACCGAACACGGTCAAATTGTGGCAGCAAGCTGTTGTGGTGAGGGGGCTTGCCCCCGTTCGATTGCGCAGCAATCGTAAACCAGTTACCACACGCTTATTCAAGATTGCGGTGACTGGTTTTGGGGGCGCTTCGCACCCCAACGGGGGCAAGCCCCCTCGCCACAAAGCTTGCTTTCACATTGGTTTTTCACTGTTTTCGCGCGCAAGACACGAGGCACAGCATGCAAATCAAACTCGCCAACCCCCGTGGCTTCTGCGCCGGAGTGGACCGGGCGATCGAAATCGTCAACCGCGCCCTGGAAGTCTTCGGGCCGCCGATCTACGTGCGCCACGAAGTGGTCCACAACAAATTCGTCGTCGAAGACCTGCGCGCGCGCGGGGCGATCTTCGTTGAGGAACTCGATCAGGTGCCGGACGACGTCATCGTCATCTTCAGTGCCCACGGTGTTTCCCAGGCAGTGCGTACCGAAGCCGCCGGCCGTGGTCTGAAGGTATTCGACGCCACCTGTCCGCTGGTAACCAAAGTCCATATCGAAGTCGCGCGCTACAGCCGCGACGGTCGTGAATGCATCCTGATCGGCCACGCTGGCCACCCGGAAGTCGAAGGCACCATGGGCCAGTACGATGGCAGCAATGGTGGTGCGATCTACCTGGTCGAAGACGAAAAAGACGTTGCCACGTTGCAGGTGAACAATCCTGAAAAACTGGCGTTCGTGACCCAGACCACCTTGTCCATGGACGATACCAGTCGCGTCATCGACGCCCTGCGGACGCGCTTTCCGGCCATCGGTGGCCCGCGCAAGGACGACATCTGCTACGCCACGCAAAACCGTCAGGACGCAGTGAAGCAACTGGCTGACGAATGCGACGTGGTGTTGGTGGTCGGCAGCCCGAACAGTTCCAACTCCAATCGCTTGCGCGAACTCGCCGAACGTATGGCCACCCCGGCTTACCTGATCGATGGTGCCGAAGACCTGCAAAAGAGCTGGTTCGATGGCGTCGAACGCATTGGCATTACCGCAGGCGCCTCCGCGCCGGAAGTGCTGGTTCGTGGCGTGATCCAGCAGTTGCAGGCCTGGGGCGCTACCGGTGCCGATGAACTGGCCGGTCGCGAGGAGAACATCACGTTCTCCATGCCTAAAGAGTTGCGCGTGCGCTCCCTGCTTTAACTTTTTTCCCGCCTGGACACAGCGCCTGCTCGGCCACATCGCTACGCAGGCTGACGCGACCGGTCGCCGCCAGTACCACCTGGCGCTGGCTGACCGGTTCGCGAGTTGCGCAGATGTGCAACGTCCCCGCTTGAAAGGCTTTGCCACGCATCTGTGGTGCGCCAATGCCGGTGAATCGTATGTAACGCCTGACGGGCCAGTTGCCGACAATCGGCATCCGGGCACTGCTCGCGCGTTCGGCCAGCAGCGGATTACTGCTGTCCTTGGGCCCTTTGCCGCTGATGTCCAGAATGATCCGCCAGCCCTGACTCCAATCGCCATTGATGCCATGGATCACTACGGTCTGGTTGCGCGTGATGGCCAGGGTCCGGGCATTGCGAATACCACTGATCAGCGACTTCGCCGCCGCCTCGCGATGGTTCGACTCACTGAGCGCGGCAAACACCGGGCTGACCAATAACAGAACAATCCCGACAATCGTCAGTCCCATAAGCAGTTCGATCAGGCTGAAACCCTGTTGAGGCATGGTATTTCCCTCCGTGGAGTGCTGTGGCCTGCGCAATCCGTGCGCAGGTAAAGGCAAAACAACCGAACAACAGTCGGTTGAATGTTCTAGCGTGTAGAAGCAGGTATAGCCGACGGCAACGGAGGGCACCGATGGATCATCGTACAAAAGGTTTCACGCTGATCGAGTTGATGGTCACGCTCGCTGTTGCCGTGATCCTGATCACCCTGGCCGTGCCGGCGTTTACGCGGTCGGTGCAAACCGCCAAGTCCGATACCGAAATCAGCGATTTGCAGCGTGGGCTCAATTACGCACGACTCGAAGCCATCGACCGCGGCATCACCACCCGGGTTCGGCCGACCGCTGGCGGCAGCGTCTGGACCGGCGAGTTGTCGGTCTATGACGGTACTGGCACACCGGCCAATGTATTGCGGGTTGTTCCAGCGATGAGCAGCGGCGCGACTCTGACGCTAACCTCAGGAGTGACCGCCATTGACTTCAACAATCTGGGCGGTTTGTCGGCGCCGTCGACCCCCGTAGTCATCAGCTACGTGCTGGGGGCGCAAAGCAGGACGCTGAATGTGTGTCTGAACGGACGAATACTATTGGGTGGAAGTTGCGGATGAGGGAACGGAGTACACATGCACAGGAGGGCATGACGCTGATCGAAGTGTTGGTCGCGTTGGTGATTCTGACCGTGGGGCTGCTGGGGGCGGCGGCGATTCAGCTGAATGCGCTGAAGTACACCGACAGCTCGCGGATGACCAGTCAGGCCAGTTTTATCGCCTACGATTTGATGGACCGCATCCGCGCCAACTCTGCGGCCGACTACACGGTGACGCCACCGACGTCGGGCAACCTCAACGTCGCCCGTGACCAGGATCTCTACGATTTCAGCACCAACATCGTCAGCTTCGGCGGCGCGAGCGCCACTGGCAGCGTTGCGTTGAGCCAGCGGGTGTACACCATTACGATCACCTGGGATGACTCCCGCGCCGCCAACATCGCCAATTCGCGCCGCAGCTTTGTGTTGACCAGTCGTGCCACGGTCGACCCGGTGGCGACACCATGAACCGCTCCAGTAGAGGTTTCGGGCTGATCGAGTTGCTGATCGCGCTGGTGTTGAGCCTGATTGTGGTGCTGGGCGTGGCGCAGATTTTCATCGCCGCCAAGAACACCTACGTCAGCCAGAACGCGGCGGCGGCGATGCAGGAAGACGCGCGATTCGTGCTGAGCAAAATGATCCAGGAAATCCGCATGGTCGGGATGTTCGGCTGTCTGGGGACGATTACTGACTCAAGCAACGCCGGTGATTTCAGTGCCGCCCAGACAACCCCGATCAGCTGGGATAACACCAGCCTGAAATTGACCCTGGTCACGGCGGATGTCGGCGGTAATGGCGGGGCGCCGGCCTGGACGGTGGTCTCCGACTGTCGAAACTCGGCGACGGCCTACACCGGCGTGCGCACACCGGCGGCGGGGTTTCTGGCGTTCCCGATCCGCCGACTGATCTACAACTTCAGCAACAACAAAATCATGATGGGCTCCGGCACCGGCACGCCGACTCAAGCGGTGCTGGTGGATAACGTCAGTGCCTTCAGCGTGAGTTTTGGGCTGGCCAGTTCTGCCACCGATGTGGCCGCCTCCAGTTACAGCACCAATCCGTCGGACCCTGCGCGAATCCGCAGTGTGCGTTTGACGTTGACCCTTTTTGACCCGAACAGCCGGGTGAGCAATCAGACGTTCAACGTGGTTGCTGCCTTACGGAACCGGCTGCCATGAGGGTGGTTTCCATGAGTCATCGCGCCCAGCGTGGCATGGCGTTGCTGGTCAGCCTGGTGTTTCTGTTGTTGCTGACGTTGATCGGCCTTTCATCGATGCAGAACGCCACGCTCCAGGAAAAAATGGCCGGCAGCGTGACCTTGCGCAACCAGTCGTTCCAGGGCGCTGAAGCGGCATTGCGGGTCGGTGAAAGCGCGGTGCAACTCGATACTTACTCGCTGCCGATTTGCAGCGGCACTGCCCAATGCGCACCACCGGCCGAGTCTTCGACGGTCAGCGCGGCGGGACTCAATTCGACCTCCGGGGTGACCTGGATTGCCTCCAGTGGCGGCTTCTACGGGGTGCAGAACATCGGCACCACGCTCACCGCCGTCAATGTGCCGAGCAATACCTCGGCGACGCTTTACCGGGTGACTGCCGTCGGCATCGCGGGCAGTTCGCGCAGCGTCGTGGAGAGTATCTATGCGAAATACTGAAAGGCGTACCAGCGTGTGGCAGCTATTTTTCGGCGTGCTGCTGGGGCTTTACCTTTCGGTGCCGGCCTATGCGTTCACGCCCTCGGATTCACCGCTATTGAGCGCAGCGGCGGTAGCGCCGAACGTGATGTTGCTGCTCGACGACTCCGGGAGCATGAACAGCATCATTTACGCCGCCGGGTTCGATCCGACGGTCACCGGGCGCACACCTGCCCGGCAGTGCAATTACTTCCTGGGCTTGTGTTTGAGCGGGAGCGACATCGTTGGCGATTCGATCTTTCTTTCCAGCCTGCCGCAGTCCGGTTGTACCGGTGGCGCCTACGCGTTTTACAACAACAGTCTGGCGCCTTTGTGTCTGAAGTTGCCGGACCCGGTGGGCAGTGAAAACACCCGCTATTCCGATGACTATTTGTCGTACCTGGTGGGCCTGGCCAATGGCACCAACCGAGACTTCACCAATGGTTCGATTCCCAACGACTACCGCATGAATGTGGCGCGAAATGTCTCCACCACCTTGGTGGCCAGCAATCGCGGCTTGCGTATCGGCCTTGCGACATTCAACCCGGTCACCAGTAATAACTCGGGCAATGGCGGTTTCATTGCCCGCTCGATCAGTGACCTGTCGGTGGTCAGTGGCAGTGTCACTCAGGCTCAGGCCGATACCAACTACAACAACCTGATCAGCTCCATCAACGCTTTGAGCGCCGTGGCCAACACCCCGCTGGCGGAGACCTATTACGAAATCACCCGCTACTTTCGCGGGATGGCGCCGTACTACAACACCACGCCGACGACTTACACCAGCCCGATCCAGTACCGCTGTCAGAAAAACTACGGCGTGGTAATCACCGACGGATTACCGACCTATGACCGGACGTTCCCGACCAACGATCCACTGGGTGGCGCTCGATTGCCGAACTGGGATGGCGTGAACAACGACGGCAACAATCTCAACGGCGACGGTGAAGGCGACACCCTGTACCTGGACGACATCGCCAAGTTCGCGTTCGACATCGACATGCGCTCAACCGGAACCGATGCGGCGGGCAAAAGCTGGAACGCGGTGGATTTCCCGAAACAGAACATGAACACCTACACCGTGGGGTTCACCTCCTCGAATCAGATGCTGTCGGACGCCGCCAGTTACGGGCAGGGCAAGTATTACCAGGCAACTGACAGCGTAGGTCTCAACAGTGCGTTGTCCTCGGCGCTGAGCGATATCACGTCCAAGGCCGGTTCCGGTGGCAGCGGTGTCACCAGCGGCACCACTCTGGCCAGCGGTTCCAGCTACTTTCAGACCAGCTACGACCCAAAGGACTGGCGCGGCACGATCAAGTCCTTCGGCTTCACTTCGGCGGGTGTGGTGAACACTTCCGCCACGCTGTGGACCACCGATACCACCATCGTCCCCAGTGCCACGGCGTCGACTTACCAATCCTGGAACACGCTAAACAACGCCGCTGTCACGATGGCCTACGGCAATTTCTCCCCGGCGCAACAGACATCGTTGAGCCAAAGCCTGCCCACCGGCATCACCGGCAACGATCTGGTGGAATGGAGCAAGGGCACCAACAAAACCGGATTGAAGGTGCGCAGCGTATTGCTCGGCGACATCATCAATTCGCCGCTGGTGCTCGCTTCTCCAACCGACAAAACCGCTTCTGACCTCGTTGGCGACACCACCTACAGCACTTACCTGGCGACCAAAGCCACCAATATGAGTGCCAGCCTGGTGGTGAATGCCAACGATGGCTTCGTCAATGTCATCAACTCTGCCAACGGTGCCAGGCGTTACGCCTACATGCCCTCCAGCGTGTTGCCATCGCTGCGTTACATAGCCGATCCGACGTACATCAACGGTGTGAGCCACAAGTTTCTGGTCGACGGTCAAGTCGGCGTGTTCGACGCTCAGCTCAATAGCGCCTGGAAAACCCTGGCCATTGGCGGCACCGGAGCGGGCGGCAGGACGTTTTATGCGCTGCAATTATTCGATGCGTCGGCGGGTAACGTTTTCAAGGCATTGTGGGAAATCAGTGCGCCCGCGACGGCGAGCACCGCCAACGCTTTCAATGATCTGGGTTACGCCTATGCGCGACCGGAAGTGGCACGCTTGGCCGATGGTCGCTGGGCCGCGTTCATCTCAAACGGTTACGGCAGCAACTCTGGCGTCGCCGCGTTGTACGTGGTCGATGTCCGGGATGGATCGCTGATCAAGAAAATCGTGGTCGACAGCACCGAAACCACCAATGGCCTGTCGTCGGTGAAGCTCAAGGTCAATTCGCAGAACGTGGTGCAGGCCGCGTATGGCGGCGACTTGAAAGGCCGGCTGTGGAAGTTTGATTTGAGCGCTACCGCACCGGATACCTGGGGCGTGGCGTTTTCCGGGAAGCCGCTATTTACCACGGCGGGCGGTGCCACCCAGCCAATCACTGCGCAGCCGTTGCTGGCGGACAATTCACTGGGCGGAAAGGAGGTGTTTTTCGGCACCGGCAAGTTCAACGAGACGGCGGACAAGACCAACAAGGATCTGCAGGCGTTCTACGCCGTATGGGACGCGGACGGCGGGGCCGGTCAAATCACCGCGTCCAGTTTGCAGGCGCAAGCCGTGACCGGCGTGTTCTCGGGCAGCAGCGGGCAATTCATCACCACCAGCCAGAACGACACGACGTATCCGGCAGAGAAGGGCTGGTATTTGCCATTGGTGTACAACAACGCGCTGGTCGGCGAGCGGGTGATCAATCAGGCCAGTCTGGTGCTGGGGCGAATCATCTTTACCACGGCCAGCGTGGACACCACCGACCCGTGCGCCAGCTTCGGCACCGGCAAGCTGGTCGAGCTGGATGCGTTCAGCGGTAAGATGCTCAACTACGCGGTGCTCGACACCAATGGCGACGGGGTGGTCGACAGCACTGACACGGTGTCCAGCGGGGTGATTTTTACCGGTGGCATCCCGACCCTGAATGCCATCGTCAATGGCGCGTCCCGTAAAATCGTGAACGATTCCAGTGGCGGTATCACCACACTGGTGGAAAAATCCGGCGGCGGCAGCCGTCGCATCATGTGGCGACAAATACAGTAAGTGAGAGTTGAGGCATGCGCAGATCCAACCGAGGTTTTACCCTGATCGAAATCATGATCGTGATTGCGATCATCGGCATCGTCATGACCATTGCCGCTCCGAGTTTCACCGAATACCTGAAGAAGGGCCGGCGCAGCGAAATTGCCGGAACGTTGTCCGAGCAGGCGCAAATCCTTGAACGCTTCTACTCGAAAAACAATGTCTACACCGGCGCCACCGGCCTGAGCACCGGCAATGACTTCTACACCATCACCCCGACCCTGACCGATCAGACCTTCCTGCTCACGGCGGTGCGCAAGACCGGCTCGACCATGGCGACCGACAAATGCGGGGATTTCACCCTCACCAACACTGGCGTCAGAAGCATGGTCAATGCGACGGCCGGGCTGACCACCAAGGATTGCTGGGGTCGCTGAGTTACTTTTGGGGCGCCTTTTGCACCCTTTGTCTATTTAACGGTTGGATCTGAACATGATCAGGCAACAGCAAGTGGTGATTGTCGGCGGCGGTGTGATTGGCCTGCTGACAGCGTTCAATCTCGCGTCCGACGTGCAAAGCGTTGTGTTGCTGGATCGTTCGAACGTCGGGCAAGAGTCATCGTGGGCGGGTGGCGGGATTGTTTCGCCGCTCTATCCGTGGCGCTACAGCCCGGCCGTTACCGCACTGGCGCATTGGTCACAGGATTTTTATCCGCAGTTGGGCGAGCGTTTGTTCGCGGCCACCGGGGTTGATCCGCAAGTGCACACCACTGGCCTGTATTGGCTGGACCTGGATGACGAGGTCGAAGCGCTGGCATGGGCGGAGCGCGAGAATCGTCCGCTACGGGCGGTGGATATCTCGGCGGTGCACGACGCGGTGCCGGTGTTGGGCGCGGGGTTTTCCCGGGCCATCTATATGGCGGATGTGGCCAACGTGCGTAACCCGCGTTTGGTGAAATCGCTGAAAGCGGCCTTGTTGGCGCTGCCCAACGTGACCATCCACGAGCAGTGCGAAGTCAGCGGATTTATTCGTGAAGGCACTCGGGTCGTCGCTGTGCAGACGTCGGCGGGCGTCATTCAGGGTGACCAAGTGGTGCTGACCGCAGGCGCCTGGAGCGGCGACTTGCTCAAGAGCCTGGGGCTGGAACTGCCGGTCGAGCCGGTGAAGGGGCAGATGATTCTGTACAAATGCGCGGCGGATTTTTTGCCGAGCATGGTGCTGGCCAAAGGGCGCTATGCGATTCCTCGTCGTGACGGGCACATCCTGATCGGCAGCACGCTGGAGCACGAAGGCTACGACAAGACACCCACCGCCTCGGCGCTGGAGAGCCTCAAGGCGTCGGCGGTGGAGTTGATTCCGGCGTTGGCGGATGCCGAAGTGGTTGGGCATTGGGCCGGGTTGCGGCCGGGCTCGCCGGAAGGCATTCCCTACATCGGTCAAGTGCCGGGGTTTGAAGGGCTTTGGCTCAATTGCGGGCATTACCGCAATGGGTTGGTGCTGGCGCCGGCGTCGTGTCAGTTGTTTGCCGATGTGATGCTGGGCCGGGCGCCGATCATTGATCCGGCGCCGTATGCCCCGAGCGGTCGGATTTAATCGCCAGATGGGGGGCCCTTTTCAGATTGAATTCGCGAGCAAGCCCGCTCCCACACTGGATCTCTTGTGAGCATTAGAGACCCAGTGTGGGAGCGGGCTTGCTCGCGAAGGGATCTTTAATCCAACCCCAATTTTTTCAACCGATAACGCATCGACCTGAATGAAAGGTTCAACCGCTGGGCCGCCGCCGTTCGGTTCCAGCGGGTTTCCTCCAAAGCCTGGAGGATCAGTTTGCGTTCGACGTTCTCCAGATAGTCTTCCAGATTGTCGATCTGCGTCAGGTCCGGCACGCCACCTTCTGCCGCGCAGTTACCGTCGGCCAGTCGCAGATCGCCGGCTTCAATCTGTTTGTTCTCGCACAAGGTGTAGGCGCGTTCGAGCATGTTCTCCAGCTCGCGCACATTGCCCGGAAAGCGATAGCTTTTCAGTGCATCGAGGGCGTGCGGGTGCAGTTTCGCGGCGGGCTGGCCGCTGCCCGCCGCCAGACGTTTCAACACCTGACTGGCCAGTGGCTCGATGTCGTCGCGGCGTTCGCGCAGTGGCGGCACCCGCAATTCGATGACGTTGAGCCGATAGTACAAATCCTGACGAAAGCGTTCGGCGGCGACCTCGGCCCCCAGGTCTTTGTGGGTCGCGCAAAGGATGCGCACATCGACCACGGTTTCCTGCTGGCCTCCGACGCTGCGAACGGCTTTTTCCTGAATCGCCCGCAGCAATTTGACCTGCATCGCCAACGGCAAATCCGCCACCTCATCGAGAAACAGCGTACCGCCCTGAGCCGCTTGAAACAGGCCGGGCTTGTCCTCGATGGCGCCGCTGAAGCTGCCTTTGCGATGGCCGAAGAATTCGCTTTCCATCAACTCCGAGGGGATGGCGCCACAGTTGACCGGGACAAACGGTTGATTGGCCCTTGGACCTTGTTCGTGAATCAGTCGCGCGACCAGTTCCTTGCCGCTGCCGGACTCACCACTGATGTACACCGGTGCCTGACTGCGTGCGAGTTTGTCGATTTGTTTGCGCAAACTGCGAATGGGCAGCGAGTCACCCAGCAAGCGGCGATCGATGGCGGTGCTGGCACCACCGGGAGCGGGTAAGCGCAGGGCGCTGTTTACCAGTTCGCGCAGGCGCGTGAGGTCGACCGGTTTGGTCAGGAAGTCGAAAGCGCCGGCCTTGAGCGCATTGATCGCTGTTTCGAGGTTGCCGTAGGCAGTGATCATCGCCACCGGCACTTGCGCGTAACGCTGCTGGATGTGCTGCACCAGCTCAAGACCGGTGCCGTCGGGCAGGCGCATGTCGGTCAGGCACAGGTCGAACACCTCGCGGGCCAGCAACGCCTGGGCTTCGCCGAGATTTCGGGCGCTGTAAGTATCGAGTTTCATCCGTCCCAGGGTGATTTCCAGGAGTTCGCGGATATCCGGTTCGTCGTCGACGATCAGTACTTTTGGCCGTGGGCTTGTATTCAACTCTGTTTCCGTCCGTGAGCAAAAGTGATGCGAAAGCAGCCGCCGCCTTGGCGTGGTTTGAAGTCTAGGCGGGCCTGGTTGCTTTCGCACAGCTCACGGGACAGATAAAGGCCCAGGCCGGTGCCCTGGCTACTGGTGGTGAAAAACGGTTCGAACAAATGCCCTTGCTGATCCAGCGCTACGCCGGGGCCGTCGTCGATGACTTCGAGGATCGGCAATTGACTGTCGGGGTCGACATACAACTCCAGCCAGGCTTGCGCGTGCCGGTGATCGATACGGCTGTGACGCCAGGCGTTGCGCAGCAGATTGTCGAGAATTTGCGTGAGCTGATTCGGGTCCATCAATGTGTTGAAATCGCCCGGAGCGACGCGCAGATGAATCTGCTGGTGCTCGTTGGCCCCTTCGCGAGTCTCGGCAACGAAGCGTTCCAGCCACGGCTTGAGGTCGAGCCGTTGGGGCGCGGTTTGTTCACGGCGGGACAGTTGCAGGACGTTTTCGATAACCCGATTCATTCTCTGAGAGTGGTCTTGGATGATCTGCGTCAGACGCCGGTCCGCGCCGTTCAGTTCCTCGGATTCGCCCAGCAATTGCGCGGCATGACTAATGGCACCGAGTGGATTGCGGATTTCGTGGGCAATACCGGCCGTCAGGCGACCGAGGGCGACAAGTTTCAGTTGCTGTGCCTGCTGCGCGATCTGGGCGATGTCTTCGAGAAAGATCAGCGTTTGATGGTTCGGGCTTTGGTCCAGGGCGATGAAGCTGGGTTGCAGCTCCAGGCCATTGCCGGCGATTTTCAGGCTTTGTGGACGCAGGGTCGGGTTGTTGAACCACAGCTGAAGTCGTTGGACCAATGGCGGCGAATAATCGTCGATCACTTCGCCTTCCAGGTTTTTCTGTCCCAGCAAGGTCAGCGCACTCTGGTTGGCCAGTTGCACCCGGCGCTGGTCGTCCAGCACCAGAATGCCAGTGCGCATGCGTTGCAGGATCAGTGCGTTGAGCGCTTCGAGCCCGACTACCTCGCTGGCCCTGCGCTCGGCGAGGTTTTCGCTCAGCTCCAGGCGTCGAATCAGACCTTGCACCAGCAATGCCGCGGCGAAACACAGGGCGCCGAGGGTGCCGACCTGCAGGTAGTCGTTGGGGCTGGTGGCGTGGCGCAAGCTCAGGAGGAAGCCCGCGCCGACAATGCCGAGGGCGCCGATCGCCGCGATCAACAAGCCGATGCTTCTTCGCAGCAGCGTGTTGCTGATGGCCACCGACAGAATCAGCAAGTTGCCGATCGCGCTGGCGACGCCGCCAGCCGCGTAGAACAGGCCGCATAGCAGCAGGATATCGACCAGCGCCAGGCTGAACAGCTGCGCTGGCCGACGGGTGTTTTCCAGAAAAACGACCAACAGGATGTTCAGCACCAGGTACAACCAGCTGCCACTGCGCAGCAGGTCGTCATTGGCGGAGGTCAGCAACTGGTTGTCCATGTTGCTGGAAATCAGCAACACCAGGGTGATGCCGATGCTTAAACGGTAGAGATGATAAAGGCGCAGCAGTCGCTGGGCCTGTTTGCTGCCGGGACCGGTGGTCTCAGCGAGCACTGGAGCCAGGGCCTTGCTCGAGGTGAGCCTGGCTGCAATACCACTGTTGTTGAAGACTCAGCGCGCGGTCGCGGGGCAGGTGCACGCCGCAATGGGCGCAACGGACCATCGGCGCGGCTTCCAGCTCGGCGGAAGACCGGGGGGCGGAAACCTGGCCCTTGAACTTGCGCCAGAACCATACCGCAGCGGCAATCAGGGCAATCCAGAACAGTAAACGAAGCATGATGAGCTGCTTTTCGACGAGAGATTCAGCAGTTTAGCCAAGGACATCACCAGCGCACAGCGTAATTCTCGGACCCATAAAAAAGGAGCCCCGAAAGGCTCCTTTTGGTACAACCCGACGTATCAGTCAAACACGCCAAAGGTCATGAAGCTGAACCACGAGCGGTCGCTGTTGTTGCCCTCGGACTCTTGCTCTTCTTCTTCGATCACGTCGCCATTTTCGTCTCTAGGCTTGAGATCGTTCGGAATGGAATCCTTGGCATCCTGGAACTGCTTCTGCACGTCCTGGTTGGCTCGGGTTTCGCCTGGTGGCAACGGCGGACGGGATTCGATCAGGCCGAGAGTGGCCTTGCTCAACCACGAACGGTTGTCGGCTTCGGCGACCGAAGGCTTGAACTGACCGTCCACCAGGCTTGGGTGGTTCGGGTAGTTGAGCTTCAGGGTTTCGAGGCTGGTGGCCGCCAGGGCGTCCAGGTGCAGGCGCTGGTAGGACTCGACCATTACCGCCAGGCCGTCACCGACCGACGGGGTTTCCTGGAAGTTTTCCACCACGTAGCGGCCACGGTTCGCGGAGGCAACGTAGGCCTGACGGGTCAGGTAGTAGTCGGCAACGTGAATCTCGTAGGCCGCCAGCAGGTTGCGCAGGTAAATCATGCGCTGCTTGGCGTCCGGCGAGTAGCGGCTGTTCGGAAAGCGGCTGGTGAGCTGGGCGAACTCGTTGTAGGAGTCACGGGCAGCGCCCGGGTCACGCTTGGTCATGTCCAGCGGCAGGAAACGCGACAGCAGGCCGACGTCCTGGTCGAAAGAGGTCAGACCCTTGAGGTAGTAGGCGTAATCCACATTCGGGTGCTGCGGGTGCAGGCGAATGAAACGCTCGGCAGCAGACTTGGCAGCTTCTGGCTCGGTGTTCTTGTAGTTGGCGTAGATAAGCTCGAGTTGGGCTTGATCAGCGTAGCGACCGAACGGATAACGCGACTCCAGGGCCTTCAGCTTGGCTGTGGCACTGGTGTAGCTGTTGTTATCCAGATCCTTTTGAGCCTGCTGGTACAGCTCGACTTCGCTAAGGTTTTCGTCTACGACTTCCTTCGATGAGCAAGCAGCGGTCAATGCGAGGATGGCGATCAGCAGCAGGTGTTTCACTTGCATGGCGGCTTGCGTCCCTATGACGGCCGCTGTCTTGGGCGGGGCCGTCCTGTTATGATGAGCGCCCCGTTGAATAGCCTCGGGGCAAAAGACGCCGTATTTAACCACAAGCGCGCAGCCGAAACCAAAGGCTGTGCCGACGCCTAGTCTGAGCATGTCCGATAAAATTGAACTTCGCGCAGAGGTGCCGTCCGAATTGGGCGGCCAACGCCTCGATCAAGTCGCCGCACAATTATTCGCTGAGCACTCGCGCTCGCGCCTTTCCGCCTGGATCAAAGACGGCCGCCTGACTGTGGATGGGGCGGTTATCCGCCCGCGAGACATCGTCCACGGTGGCGCCATTCTTGAACTCACTGCCGAGCAGGAAGCTCAAGGCGAATGGATCGCTCAGGACATCGAGCTGGACATCGTCTATGAAGATGACGACATCCTGGTGATCAACAAACCCGCGGGCCTGGTGGTGCATCCTGCCGCCGGTCACGCTGATGGCACCTTGCTCAACGCCTTGTTGCACCACGTGCCGGACATTATCAATGTGCCCCGTGCCGGTATCGTGCATCGCCTGGACAAGGACACCACCGGTCTGATGGTGGTGGCCAAGACCATTCAGGCGCAGACACAGCTTGTCACGCAATTGCAGAGCCGTAGCGTCAGCCGGATCTACGAATGCATCGTGATCGGTGTGGTGACCGCCGGCGGCAAGATCAATGCGCCGATCGGTCGTCACGGCCAGCAACGCCAGCGCATGGCGGTGATGGAAGGTGGCAAGCAAGCCGTCAGCCACTACCGTGTGCTCGAACGTTTCCGCTCCCACACGCACGTGCGGGTCAAGCTGGAAACCGGGCGTACGCACCAGATTCGCGTGCACATGGCCCACATCAACTACCCGTTGGTCGGAGATCCTGCCTACGGCGGACGTTTCCGCATCCCGCCGGCAGCCAGTGTGACCATGGTCGAATCGTTGAAGGCGTTCCCGCGTCAGGCCCTGCATGCGCGGTTCCTGGAGCTGGATCACCCGACCACCGGTAAACGCATGAGTTGGGAATCGCCACTGCCGGACGATTTTGTCTGGTTGCTGACGCTGCTCAAGCAAGACCGCGAGGCGTTCATCGGATGATCGACTGGCTGATTCCCGACTGGCCCGCGCCTGCCGGGGTGAAAGCCTGCGTGACCACCCGTGCGGGCGGCGTCAGTCTGGCGCCGTTCGACAGCCTCAACCTCGGCGATCACGTCGACGACAGCCCCGAAGCCGTTGCCGAAAATCGCCAGCGCCTCACCAATCATTTCTCCATTCAACCGGCCTGGTTACAGCAGGTTCACGGCATCGCCGTGGCCCATGCCGATCCAGGCCAGGTCGCCACGGCCGACGCCAGCTGGACAGCGACCCCCGGCATCGCTTGTGCCGCCATGACCGCCGATTGCCTGCCAGCCTTGTTTTGCGACCGTGCCGGCACTCGCGTTGCGGCCGCTCACGCCGGTTGGCGCGGGCTGGCGGCGGGTGTGCTGGAAGCGACGCTCGATACGTTGGCCGTGCCCGCCATGGATGTTCTGGTCTGGCTCGGCCCGGCCATTGGCCCGCAAGCGTTTGAAGTCGGCCCGGAAGTACGGGAAGTCTTTACCCGGCAACTGCCTGAAGCAGCCAAAGCCTTCGTCCCGAGCCAGAACGCCGGCAAGTTCATGGCCGACATCTACGAGCTGGCGCGTTTGCGGCTGGCGGCGCGCGGTGTCACCGCTGTTTATGGTGGCGGTTTCTGCACCGTGACCGATCCACGCTTCTTTTCTTACCGCCGCAGTCCTCGAACGGGTCGGTTTGCCTCTCTTGTCTGGTTAGAACGCTAGACTTGCTTGACCTGCGTCAACGTCAGGACGCTTGAAACTCCCAGAATCGACCGCATCTATAGCGGTATCTGGCAGGTTTCTCCATTCAGGATGTTTTATAGGTCCGGCCTGCTCAAAAGGAAGGTGACCCATGCGTATAGATCGTTTAACCAGCAAATTGCAGTTAGCTCTATCCGACGCCCAATCTCTGGCCGTCGGCCTCGACCATCCCGGCATCGAGCCGGCGCACTTGATGCAGGCCATGCTCGAACAGCAGGGTGGTTCGATCAAACCCCTGCTGATGCAGGTCGGTTTCGACGTCAACAGCTTGCGTAAAGAGCTGACCAAAGAGCTCGACCAGCTGCCGAAAATCCAGAACCCCACCGGCGACGTGAACATGTCGCAGGACTTGGCGCGTCTGCTCAATCAGGCCGATCGTCTGGCGCAGCAGAAGGGCGACCAGTTCATCTCCAGCGAGCTGGTGTTGCTCGCCGCCATGGACGAGAACAGCAAACTCGGCAAGTTGTTGCTCGGTCAGGGCGTCAGCAAGAAAGCCCTGGAAAACGCGATCAACAACCTGCGCGGCGGCGACGCCGTCAATGATGCGAACCACGAAGAGTCGCGTCAGGCGCTGGATAAATACACCGTCGACCTGACCAAGCGCGCCGAAGAAGGCAAGCTCGACCCGGTGATCGGTCGTGACGACGAAATTCGCCGGACCATTCAGGTTCTGCAGCGTCGCACCAAGAACAACCCGGTATTGATCGGTGAACCTGGCGTCGGTAAAACCGCCATCGCCGAAGGCCTGGCCCAGCGCATCATCAACGGCGAAGTGCCAGATGGCCTCAAAGGCAAGCGCCTGCTGTCCCTGGACATGGGGGCGCTGATCGCCGGTGCCAAATACCGCGGCGAGTTTGAAGAGCGCCTGAAGTCGCTGCTCAACGAGCTGTCGAAGCAGGAAGGGCAGATCATTCTGTTCATCGACGAACTGCACACCATGGTCGGCGCCGGTAAGGGCGAAGGGTCGATGGATGCGGGCAACATGCTCAAGCCGGCGTTGGCGCGTGGCGAATTGCACTGTGTCGGCGCAACCACGCTCAATGAATATCGCCAATATATTGAGAAGGACGCGGCCCTCGAGCGGCGCTTCCAGAAAGTGTTGGTGGACGAACCGAGCGAAGAAGACACCATCGCCATCCTGCGTGGCTTGAAAGAACGCTACGAGGTTCACCACAAAGTGGCGATCACCGACGGCGCGATCATCGCCGCGGCCAAGCTCAGCCATCGCTACATTACCGATCGTCAGTTGCCGGACAAGGCCATCGACCTGATCGACGAAGCGGCTAGTCGTATCCGCATGGAGATCGATTCCAAGCCGGAAGTGCTCGACCGACTGGAGCGTCGCCTGATTCAACTGAAGGTTGAGTCCCAGGCGCTGAAGAAAGAAAGCGACGAAGCGGCGATCAAACGCCTGGAAAAACTCCAGGAAGAAATCGTTCGGCTGGAGCGCGAGTATTCGGACCTTGAAGAAATCTGGAACGCGGAAAAAGCCGAGGTCCAAGGGTCTGCGCAGATCCAGCAGAAAATCGAACAGTCCCGTCAGGAACTCGAAGCCGCAAGGCGTAAAGGCGACCTGAACCGCATGGCCGAGCTGCAATACGGGGTGATCCCGGACCTGGAGCGCAGCCTGCAAATGGTCGACCAGCACGGCAAAAGCGAGAACCAATTGCTGCGCAGCAAGGTGACTGAAGAAGAAATCGCTGAAGTCGTCTCGAAGTGGACCGGCATTCCGGTGTCGAAAATGCTCGAAGGCGAGCGCGACAAGCTGATGAAGATGGAAAGCCTGTTGCACCAGCGTGTGATCGGCCAGGACGAAGCGGTGATCGCGGTTTCCAACGCGGTGCGACGTTCGCGGGCCGGGTTGTCCGACCCGAACCGCCCGAGCGGCTCGTTCATGTTCCTCGGCCCGACCGGTGTCGGTAAAACCGAGCTGTGCAAGGCGCTGGCCGAATTCCTCTTCGATACCGAAGAGGCGATGATTCGCATCGATATGTCCGAGTTCATGGAGAAACATTCCGTGGCCCGACTGATTGGCGCGCCACCAGGCTATGTCGGCTATGAAGAGGGCGGTTATCTGACCGAGGCGGTGCGTCGCAAGCCTTATTCGGTGATCCTGCTGGACGAGGTCGAGAAGGCCCACCCGGATGTGTTCAACATTTTGCTGCAAGTACTGGAGGACGGCCGCTTGACCGACAGTCATGGCCGCACGGTGGATTTCAAGAACACCGTGATTGTCATGACCTCCAACCTGGGCTCGGTACAGATCCAGGAACTGGTCGGTGATCGTGAGGCCCAGCGTGCGGCGGTGATGGATGCGATTTCCACGCACTTCCGGCCGGAGTTCATCAACCGGGTCGACGAAGTGGTGATTTTCGAGCCATTGGCACGGGATCAGATCGCGGGCATTACCGAGATCCAGTTGGGTCGTCTGCGCAGTCGCCTGACCGAGCGCGAGCTGAAACTTGATCTCAGCCCTGAGGCCATGGATAAGCTGATCGCGGTGGGTTACGACCCGGTGTATGGCGCGCGGCCGCTCAAGCGAGCGATCCAGCGCTGGATCGAAAACCCGTTGGCGCAGTTGATTCTGTCCGGTCGCTTCATGCCGGGCGATACCGCCAACGGTGTCGTGGAAAACGACGAAATCGTCTTCGTCTGATTCGCGTCGGCGGCAAAATGAAAGAGGCCTCGCATTGCGAGGCCTTTTTTTCGTTAGGCTGTTGAACTGAAAGGAAAAGGCTTGTAAAGTGCGCCCCGCAGTAAGTCACCCGCAAGGGTTTCTGCTCCCCAAGCAGGAATCTGAAATAAGTTGCAAATCATTAACTTGAAAGCAATTTAAGGGGTTGACAGAGGTGCTTAAGATTGTAAAATAGCGCGCCTCAGACACACGAACGCAGCGATGCGAACGGGTCGAAGAGAACGCTGCAAAGCTTCAAACGTTGTTATTGAAATGTGCAGTTCCGTGATAGCTCAGTCGGTAGAGCAAATGACTGTTAATCATTGGGTCCCAGGTTCGAGTCCTGGTCACGGAGCCAATTTCAAACCGGGGTATAGCGCAGTCCGGTAGCGCGCCTGCTTTGGGAGCAGGATGTCAGGAGTTCGACAAACTTCCTCCGACGGTGTTTGGCGCCGTTACGTATGGAAGCCAAAACGTCTCGACGCTGACCACCTCGCCTATGTCGGAAACGAAACCTTTTA
>NZ_JBNNWE010000087.1:0-25286 GCF_050280905.1 Pseudomonas sp. NPDC086278 | reverse complement strand
CTCACGACGTTCTAAACCCAGCTCGCGTACCACTTTAAATGGCGAACAGCCATACCCTTGGGACCGGCTTCAGCCCCAGGATGTGATGAGCCGACTCAACAGCCCGACCGCCACGACCACCAGCAACACGCCACGCGCGGCGCCGAAGGCCATGCCGAGGAATCGATCGGTCCCGGACAACCCGGTGACGCGTACCAATTCGCCGATAAGATAATTGATCATTGCGCCCACGATTAACGTGGCGACAAACATGATTGCGCAGCCCGTGATCACACGAGCCGAAGGCGTTTCGATGTATCCGGCGAGGTACTCGGACAATGAACCACCGAACATCCAGGCGACGACTCCTGCGATGATCCAGGTCACCAACGATAATGCTTCTTTGACGAAGCCGCGGCTCAAGCTGATCAATGCGGAGATGGCGACGATTGCAACGATCGCCCAGTCAACCCAGGTAAATGGCACAGTGCAGCCTACGGACGGATAAGGCGGCGCATTTTAGCAGAGCCCATGCTTATCGGTAAGCTGCGATTGTCAGTGCATTTCAAATCGGGATGATAGGTTTTACCCACGCTCGGGCTGGAAGCGCACGACAAAACCCTTGAGTTTCTTCTGGCGGTCCAGCAAATCACGCAGGCGGTCGGCTTCGGCGCGCTCGATCAGCGGCCCGACAAACACCCGATTCTTGCCGTCAGAGGTACGGATATAAGCGTTGTAGCCCTGACTGCGCAGGTCTTTCTGCAGGCTTTCGGCACTTTCGCGGCTCGACAGACTCGCCAACTGAACCGACCAACTGATCGACAGGCCATTGGCATCGATGCGGCTTTGCGTCGTGTCAGGCTTGCCCGGCGCGGCCGAGATCGGCTGAGACGGCGCAGTGGCAGGCTTGGCGGCCAATGCAGGCACTGGCGCAGGGGCCGTCGGCTTGACTGCCGGCGCAGGCACGGCGGGTGCAATCGGCTTTGCCGGCGCCACTTGCTCTGCGATCTCGTCATCACTGGGCACCGGCTCTTGCGACAACGCCTGCGGCTCCGGCACGGCCACCGGCTCGATCTGCACGGGCGGCACCGAAGGGGCTTGCGGTGCCGCCGGAGCGTCGACCGTGACTTGACGCTGTTCGTCCTGACGGGAAAACAGCATCGGCAGGAAAATAACCGCAAGCGCCACCAATACCAGGGCGCCGACCATGCGCTGTTTGTATGCCTTATCCAGCAATGCCATTTGCCGCTTCCTCCGTGGAGCGCCGGGCCAGCCATTCAAGGGCCTCGGCGACACAATAAAATGATCCGAACAACAGAATCTCGTCGTCACTTGTCGCCAGCGCGCTCTGCCCTTCCAGGGCTGCCGCCACGCTGTCATAGGACGTTACCGACGCGCCAAGGTTCTGCAACGCCAGCGCTATATCGGCAACCGGGCGCGCTCGCGACGAATCCAGTGGCGCAACAGCCCAGTGCTGGACACTAGCATTCAATTCGCCGACCACACCATCGAGATCCTTGTCCGCCAGCAATCCGAACACCGCCAGACGCTTGCCGACCGGTGGTCGACTGGCCAGACGCCGCGCCAGATACTCGGCTGCGTGCGGGTTATGCCCCACATCCAGCAGCAGGTTCAAACGCTTGCCCTGCCAGTCGAACTGGCGGCGGTCGAGACGACCCACCACCCGCGTCGCTTTCAGCGCGTCGACAATCTGTGCGTCGACCCACGGCAACCCGAGCAACAGGTACGCCTGCAACGCCAACGCGGCATTTTCCATCGGCAGATCGAGCAGCGGCAGGTCGCGCAGTTCGACCGCTCGCCCTTGAGCGTCCACGCCGCGCCATTGCCAGTGGTGATCCGTCACGCCAAGGTCAAAATCGCGCCCACGCAGGAAAAACGGGCAAGCCAGCTCGCGAGCCTTGTCCAGCAGAGGTTGTGGAGGATTGAGGTCGCCACAGAGCGCAGGCGCGCCCTGACGGAAGATGCCGGCCTTTTCATACGCCACCGACTCCCGGGTATTGCCCAGATAATCGGCATGGTCGACGCCGATGGTGGTGACCAGCGCCATGTCGGCATCCACCACGTTGACCGTGTCCAGACGCCCGCCCAGCCCGACTTCCAGCACCACGGCATCGAGCCCGGCCTGTTGAAACAGCCAGAACGCAGCCAGGGTACCCATTTCGAAGTACGTCAGCGAGGTGTCGCCACGGCCCGCCTCGACCGCGGCGAAGGCTTCGCACAGCTCGGCATCCGTCGCTTCGACGCCGTTGACCTGCACGCGCTCGTTGTAACGCAGCAGGTGCGGGGAATTGTAGACACCGACCTTCAGGCCCTGCGCCCGCAGCAATGAAGCCACGAATGCGCAGGTAGAACCTTTGCCATTGGTGCCCGTGACCGTAATCACCCGAGGCGCCGGCTTGCCCAGTCCCATGCGGGACGCTACCTGTTGCGAGCGCTCAAGGCCCATGTCGATGGCCGAAGGGTGCAACTGCTCAAGGTAGGCGAGCCATTCGCCAAGGGAACGTTGGGTCATATGTTCGCAGGTACCGGTGGAACCACGATTGGCTCGATGGGTGCTGCGACGAATTTCGGCGTCGGCAGGCCCATCATTTGCGCCAGCAGGTTGCCCAGGCGCGGACGCAGTTCCTGGCGGTGAACGATCATGTCGATGGCGCCGTGTTCCAGCAGGAACTCACTGCGCTGGAAGCCTTCCGGCAGCTTCTCGCGTACGGTTTGTTCGATTACGCGCGGGCCAGCGAAGCCGATCAGGGCTTTCGGCTCACCGACGATCACGTCGCCAAGCATCGCCAGACTGGCGGAAACACCACCGTAGACCGGGTCGGTCAGCACGGAGATAAACGGAATGCCTTCTTCACGCAGACGCGCCAGCACAGCAGAGGTCTTGGCCATTTGCATCAGCGAGATCAGGGCTTCCTGCATCCGCGCACCACCGGAAGCGGCGAAACAGATCATCGGGCACTTGTTTTCCAGCGCGTAGTTGGCGGCGCGCACAAAACGCTCACCGACGATGGCGCCCATCGAGCCGCCCATGAAGGAGAACTCAAACGCCGAAACCACCACCGGCATGCCCAGCAAGGTGCCGCTCATGGAGATCAGCGCGTCTTTCTCGCCGGTCGCCTTTTGCGCGGCGGTCAGGCGGTCCTTGTACTTCTTGCCGTCGCGGAATTTCAGACGGTCAACCGGCTCCAGGTCCGCACCCAGCTCGGCACGGCCTTCGGCGTCGAGGAAAATGTCGATACGGGCGCGGGCGCCGATACGCATGTGGTGATTGCACTTTGGGCAAACGTCCAGGGTCTTTTCCAGCTCCGGACGATACAGCACAGCCTCGCAAGACGGGCATTTGTGCCACAGACCTTCCGGCACCGAGCTCTTTTTGACCTCGGAACGCATGATCGAAGGGATCAGTTTGTCTACTAACCAGTTGCTCATGCTTTCTTTCTCCAGTACCGGCGGCCCGAACGCTTTGGTTCGCGGCCCCGCGTATGCCCTTGAGCTAAATTCATGTGTGTGGCGATGGTTGGCGGGAGGCCGGATCAGCAACATGTGACCTGCGTACACCCCAAAAACCCTCAGCCTCTTTTCTACAGTGCTGTGGACGGCGGCAGTCTGCCAGCCGTCACATCAACCGCGTACCGCGTTGATGAATGCCTGAATCTTCGCGTGATCCTTGATGCCCTTGCTCGCCTCTACCCCGCCGCTGACATCCACCGCGTAAGGTCGAACCCGGGTAATCGCCTCGGCGACGTTATCGGGGGTCAAGCCACCCGCCAGGATAATCGGCTTGCTCAAACCTTGCGGTATCAGAGACCAGTCGAACGCTTCACCGGTTCCGCCCGGTACGCCTTCCACATAGGCATCCAGCAGAATGCCGCTGGCACTTGGAAACGCATCGCATGCCGCTGCGATATCGTCACCGGCCTTGACCCGCAACGCTTTGATATACGGTCGATGCCAGCCTTCGCAGTCGGCGGCGGTTTCGTCGCCGTGGAACTGCAACAGGTCCAGCGGTACGGCGTCGAGCAGTTCGCCCAATTCGCAGCGGCTCGCGTTGACGAACAACCCCACGGTGGTCACGAATGGCGGCAGCGCCTTGATGATGTCGCGCGCCTGCTGGAACGTGACCGCCCGTGGGCTCTTGGCGTAGAACACAAACCCGATGGCGTCCGCCCCGGCCTCGACTGCCGCCAACGCATCTTCTATGCGGGTAATCCCGCAGATCTTGCTGCGAACGGCTGACATGTCGATAAATCCTCAGGGCAAATCCGGAAAAGTCCCGGATGGTAACAAATGCGTTCGAGGGCGTCAGCCGTCAAGTTCGGCGAAACCGGTCAAGAAGTGTGGACCGATGTAACGTTCGGGCAATTCGAATTCGTCGCGGTACTCCACCTGCACCAGATACAGGCCAAACGGATGCGCCGTCACCCCGCCGGAACGGCGAATGCGACTCTCCAGCACTTCCTTCATCCACTCCACCGGGCGCTCGCCAGCCCCAATGGTCATCAGCACGCCAGCGATGTTGCGCACCATGTGGTGCAGGAACGCGCTGGCGCGAATATCCAGCACGATCATCTTGCCGTGACGCGTCACGCGCAGATGATGCAATTCCTTGATCGGCGACTTGGCCTGGCACTGACCGGCGCGAAAAGCGCTGAAATCGTGGGTGCCGACCAGATACTGCGCCGCCTCGGCCATGCGTTCGACGTCGAGCGGACGGTGGTTCCAGGTGATTTCTTCGTTGAGGTGCGCGGGACGGATCTGATCGTTGTAGATCACGTAGCGGTAGCGCCGGGCGATGGCCTTGAACCGCGCATGAAAATGCGCGGGCATGACTTTGGCCCAACTGACGCTGACGTCGTGGGGCAAGTTGATGTTGGCGCCCATGACCCAGGCTTTCATCGAACGCTCGACCTGCGTGTCGAAATGCACCACTTGGCCACACGCGTGCACGCCCGCGTCCGTACGCCCGGCGCAGAGCAGCGACACCGGTGCATCGGCGACTTTGGACAAGGCCTTTTCCAGGGTCTCCTGCACGGTGAGCACGCCGGACGCCTGGCGCTGCCAGCCGCGATACCGCGAGCCTTTGTATTCAACGCCGAGCGCGATCCGGGAAAAGCCGTCGGGCACCAGTTCGGCGTCCGGGTTATCTATATTTGCCAAAGGAGTAACAGCCTGCTGATAAGCGCAAAGGCGGGCATTATAAGGCCGCTGGACCGCGACACCAGAGCCGAGTGGTTTTTGTGGCGTTGCATGGTCGGGGCAGACTTCGCTATATAGACAACCACATAACGAAAAACAGAAAACCACCGAGACCTGATGATGACCGCCACGCTCAAAGAAGCCGTCGGCCTGGCCTATAGCCTGGAAGGCATGCTCCACGCCAAACGCAAAACCTGGGAAGCCATCGACGAAATGGCCAGTCGCATCAAACCCGGCATGCGCGAATCCGAGGCGCTGACGATGAGTCTTGAAGTGCTGAATGAACGGGGGATGGACCGGATCTGGCATCCGTCGAAGATCCGTTTCGGCGAAAACACCCTGAAAACCTTCAAGCAACCCTGCGAAGGCGACCCGGTACTGGCCGAAAACGATATTTTCTTTATCGACCTCGGCGTGGTCTGGGATCGGCACGAGGGCGATTCGGGCGCGACGTTTACGGTGGGCGACGACGCCGAGATGAAAGCCTGCGCAGAGGCGGCGAAAAAGCTGTTTCTCAAGGTCGAGGATTACTGGCGCACCCGGCAGGTGGCCGGGCCTGAGCTGTATCGCTACGCCGACGAACAGGCGACGGCGATGGGCTGGACGTTGAACCTGGAAATCAAGGGCCACCGGGTCAGCGATTTTCCCCATGCGATCTATCGGGCGGGGGATTTGGGCAATTTCGAGGCTTGCCCGAATGTCGGGCTGTGGATTCTGGAAATCCAGATCGCCCACCCTACACGGCCGTTCGGGGCGTTTTATGAGGATCTGCTGACGTAAGATCCCTGCTTCACCAAAACAAAACGGCAGCCTCAATGGGCTGCCGTTTTTTTACACCTTACTGATCCATCACGCCAGGCGCGAAAGCATGTCCCTGGCTTCAGTCTTCTGACCGGCGTCGCCTTCGCTCACCACCTCATTGAGGATGTCCCGCGCGCCATCGTTATCGCCCATGTCGATATAGGCCTGGGCCAGATCGAGCTTGGTGGCGACTTCGTCGGTGCCGGAGAGGAAGTCGAAGTCCGGTTCATCATCCATGGATGCCCTGGCGTCTTCTGCGGTGAAGGTCGGCTCGCTGACGCTCTGCGACAAACGCTCCAGCTCGGCGTTGACGTCGTCCAGTTCGGCTGCAAATGCGTCCGGCTCGGCTGGCGTGGCATCCATTTCATCGGCCAGCGACAGGTCGAAATCTGCCGGCAACTCCAGATCATCCTGTGGAATCACCGGCGCCACAGTGGCCTCGGGCAAATCCTTCACGCCTTCGTCCAGATCCAGCAGGAAGTCATCTTCGGCAAGGATCGCCGGCGACGGTTCGGCGCCGAGGTCCATGTCCAGATCGAAGTCCGACAGGTCGTCGAGGCTTTCCTTGATGTCGGTCTGCTCTTTCAACACCGACTCAAAGCTCAAATCGTCGTCCAGCGGGAACTCGTCCAGTTCGGTCGAGGTGTCTTCTGGCGCAACCGCCGCCGGAGAAGCCGCTTCCAGATCATCCAGGCTGAGGTCGAAGGCACTGTCCAGATCGTGATCGGACGTGGCCGGCGCTTCAGGCTCATCCAGCAGCAAGTCCTTGACGTACTGCGCGTCAAGCTCGGCGGCGATGGCAGCAGCGGCGAGACCACCGGCGGCCGCGATGGCCATGGCCGGGAAGCGACTTTTCAGCTGCTCGACCTGGGCAAAGTTCTCACCGTTGGCGACCAGTTGCCGCTCCTGACCGACGAACGCATCACGGTCGCCTTGCTGACCGTAGACTTCCATCAATTTCAGGCGCAAGTCGCTGCGTTGAGGTTCTTGCTTGATGCCGTCTTCAAGCAACGCGGCGGCCTGATTCAGGCGACCGGCGGCCATGTGCGATTGTGCCTTGGCCAACACGTCGTCATCACGCTCGGCAGCCGGCGCCACCAGTGGCGCGGCGATTGGCGGCGTGACGACGACCGGGGCAATCATCGGCGCCGGAGCGGGTGTCGGTACTGGCGCAGGTGCCGGCGCGGTCGCAAGTTTCACGCTTGGCGGCGGAACTTCCAGACCTTCGAAGCTGCTTTGCGGCAGATCCTGGTCGGCGGAGAATTCTTTTTCGTCGGCCAGGGCACGAGCCATGCGCAGGTGTTTGTCGGCTTCTTGCTGGGCCTTGCGACGACGCGCCAACAACAGCAGCAAGAGCAGCAGCACGACGGCGCCGCCACCCAACAGCCCCAGCAATACCGGGTTGGTCAGCAGCTCATTGAATTTCTGATCATCCGCCGCCGCAGGCGGCGTTTCGACCGGCGCCGGGGCAGGCGCAACTTCAGGTGCCGCCGCCTCGGGTGCTGGCGCCGCCGGAGCCGCCTCGGGTACCGGCGCCGGATTAGCGGTCAGTTCTGCAGAGATGGCCGGCGTCGCCGCAGGCGCAGCAACTGCCGGAGCGCCCGCCGCGCCTTCGGCCTGCAATTTGGCCAGTTGATTGTTCTTCAGCTCGATCAGGCGTTGCAGCTTGTCCAGCTGACTTTGCAGATCGGTCATGCGGCTTTTCAGTTCGGCATTGTCTCGACGGGTCGTGTCGAGGCTTTCCTGAGTAACCGCCAGTTTGTTGCTCAAATTCTTGGCATCGCCCGCCGCGCCTTTGCCGCGACCTTTCGCGTTGTCGGCAGACACCAGGCTCAGGTTGTCCTTGGCGGCTTGCGTCGAGCCGGCTTCAGCCCGGCCGCGCTTGGTGGCATCGAGTTGCTGCTGGCCGGTGCCCGGCTTCGCCACGTAACGACGGCCCTGACGCCACGCGGTGTTCTGCGCGGCAACTTCGGCGATGGCTTTGGGTTGCGCCAGGCTGGTGCTCTGTTCCTGATCCGGCATGCGCAGCACCTGACCGGTTTTCAGCCGGTTGATGTTGCCATCGATGAAGGCATCCGGGTTTAGCGTCTGGATGGCCAGCATGGTCTGCTGGACCGAGCCGCCATTGCGCGCCTTCGCGGCGATTTCCCACAAGGTATCGCGTGGCGTGGTGGTGTATTGAGTTGGCTTGGTGCCGCCAGTGACCGGGGCGGCGACGGTTGGCGTCGGTGCCGGTTGCGCCGCCGCATCCGCCGTTTGTGGCGAGAATTTGGACGGATCGAGCAGCACGCTGTAGTCGCGCATCAACCGACCGCTCGGCCACATCACCTGAACCAGGAATTTCACCATCGGCTCGGAAAGGGGTTTGCTGGACGTCACGCGCAGGACACTTTTGCCGCCGGCGTTAAGCACCGGGGTGAAGGTCAGGTCGTTGAGAAATGCCTGGCGGTCGACACCGGCCTTGGCGAAATCTTCGGGCGAGGCCAGGCTCGGCACCACTTCGGCGGCGGTCAGGTCTTTGACGTCGAGAAGCTCGATCTCCGCCACCAACGGCTGGTTCAGCGTCGACTTCAGGGTCAATTCCCCGAGCCCGAGAGCATGCGCCATACCGGAGGACAGCGCCGAGGCGGCCGCTATTGCTAACACCAGTTTGCGAACTTGAACCATAGCCTCATCCTTTGTTTGAACATTCCTCGGCCAGCGAGAAGGTGTTGATAGTCGCTGCCGTAAGGCATTGCGCGCGGCGTCGAAGGGTCGTCGCGCGCGATCGTTTCTTTGATGCCCGGAAAGCCCCGCAGGGTGACTTGCCGTCCAGCAATGAGGCCAAGCATAGCGCTCGGCTAGAATCATTCTGCAAATTGTTGCCAAGTATCTTTTACAGCAGGTCTTTTATCAACAATTCAGCGACCTGCACAGCATTCAGCGCGGCCCCTTTGCGTACGTTATCTGACGTCAGCCACAGATTTAGTTCCGACGGGTCGTCGATTCCCAGGCGAACCCGACCGACGTAGACCACGTCCTGCCCTACCGCATCGCCGACCGGCGTCGGGTAATCGCCGGCTTCCACCAGTTCGATTCCGGGCGCATCCTCCAGCGCGGCGTTGACGCTTGCCAGGTCGACGGCACTCGCCGACTGCAAGGTCACGTTAAAGCTATCGCCAAAAAACACCGGGGCTTGAATGCAAGTGACGGAAATCTTTAATAAAGGCAGGCCGATGACCTGACGCAGCTCGCGCACCAGACGTTTTTCCAGCAGCGTATGGCCTTGTTCGTCCGGCTTGCCAACCTGCGCGAGCAGGTTGAACGCCATCTGCCGATCAAAAAATGTCGGCTCCAGCGGACGCACATTGAGCAGCTCGGCGGTTTGCCGGGCCAGCTCCTTGACGGCTTCGCGGCCCTGCGCCGAAACCGCCAGGCTGGCGGTCAGGTTGATGCGTTGCAGGTCGAGCAAGCCGAGCAACGGCGCCAGCGCTACCGCCAACGTGGTGGCCGAAGGGCTTGGGCTGCTGACCTGAAACGGCTTTTTCAGACTGGCGAGGATATCGGCGTTGGCTTCCGGCACCACCTGCGGCGCCTGATCAGCCGACAAGGCGCCGGACAGGTCAATCAGCGAGCAGCCGGCGGCCGTGGCGCGCGAGGCAAAACTCAGCGTCACCGCCGGGCCGGCGGCAAAGAACACCAACTGGACTTTGCTGAAGTCGAATTCATCCACTTCGCGTACGCGCACGTTCTTGCCGCGAAACGGCACCGAATGCCCGGCGGATTCGCTGCTGGCCAGCAAGTGCAGGTTGCCGACCGGGAAGTCGCGTTCTTCGAGAATCTGTACCAGCGTTTCGCCGACCGTACCGGTGGCGCCGATCACGGCGATATCAAAGGACTGGGTCATGGTGCTATCTCTGGCGAAACGGGGGAGCGGCACTTTACCGGGTGGGTGACATGCAGGCAATTCTACTGCGGACTTGTGGTGGCTGCGCCGGCCTCTTCGCGAGCAAGCCCGCTCCCACATTGGAATGCGCTCACCCTGTGGGAGCGGGCTTGCTCGCGAAGGCGGCCTCATTCACGACACAATTTCCATAAAAAAACCCGCACCTCTTTCAAGGCGCGGGTTCTTCGCTTACTTCAATCGATCAACGCTCAAGCAGGATCCGCAACATGCGACGCAGCGGTTCGGCCGCGCCCCACAGCAGTTGGTCGCCGACCGTGAAAGCGCCCAGGTATTGGGTGCCCATGTTCAGCTTGCGCAGCCGTCCCACCGGCACGTTCAGGGTGCCAGTGACCTTGGTCGGGCTCAGTTCCTGAATGCTCGCTTCGCGGTTGTTCGGCACCAGTTTGACCCAAGGGTTGTGCTGGCTGATCAGCCCTTCGATGTCGGCGATCGGCACGTCTTTGTTCAGCTTGATGGTCAGCGCCTGGCTGTGGCAACGCATGGCGCCGATGCGCACGCAGATGCCGTCCACCGGGATCGGGTTCTTGAAACGACCGAGGATCTTGTTGGTTTCGGCCTGGGCCTTCCACTCTTCGCGGCTCTGACCGTTCGGCAATTCCTTGTCGATCCACGGGATCAGGCTGCCGGCCAGCGGCACGCCGAAGTTTTCGGTCGGGTACGCGTCGCTGCGCATGGCCTCGGCGACACGGCGGTCGATGTCGAGGATGGCACTGGCCGGGTCGGCCAGTTGATCGGCGACAGCGGCGTGGGTCGCGCCCATTTGCTTGATCAATTCACGCATGTTCTGTGCGCCGGCACCGGAAGCCGCCTGATAGGTCATGGCGCTCATCCACTCGACCAGACCGGCCTCGAACAGACCGCCCAGGCCCATCAGCATCAGGCTGACGGTGCAGTTGCCGCCGATGTAGTTCTTGGTGCCCGCGTCGAGCTGCTGGTCGATGACCTTGCGGTTCACCGGGTCCAGCACGATCACCGCGTCATCCTGCATGCGCAGGCTGGAAGCGGCGTCGATCCAGTAACCCTGCCAGCCGGCTTCGCGCAGTTTCGGGAAGACTTCGCTGGTGTAGTCGCCACCCTGGCAGGTCAGAATCACGTCGAGGGTTTTCAGCTCTTCAATGCTGTAAGCGTCCTTGAGCGGAGCAATGTCCTTGCCCACGGACGGGCCTTGGCCACCGACATTGGAAGTGGTGAAAAACACCGGCTCGATAAGATCGAAATCCTGCTCTTCCAGCATCCGCTGCATGAGCACGGAACCGACCATACCGCGCCAACCGATCAGACCTACACGTTTCATCGCAACTACACCTTCTTTAAAAAGTGGGCCGCTGCTTTCGAAGTTGAAAGTGGCAGCGGGCCCGAGAGATTACAGATTCCGCAGCGCGGCGACTACTGCGTCGCCCATTTCCTGCGTACCGACTTTGGTGCAACCGTTGGACCAGATGTCGCCCGTGCGCAGGCCCTGGTCCAAAACCAGACTGACGGCCTGCTCGATGGCATCGGCGGCGACCTGCTGGTTGAAGCTGTAACGCAGCATCATCGAGACCGACAAAATAGTCGCCAACGGGTTGGCGATGCCTTTGCCCGCGATGTCCGGCGCCGAACCGTGGCACGGCTCGTACATGCCCTTGTTATTGGTGTCCAGGGACGCCGACGGCAGCATGCCGATGGAACCGGTGAGCATCGAGGCCTGGTCGGACAGGATGTCGCCGAACAGGTTGTCGGTGACGATCACGTCGAACTGTTTCGGTGCGCGCACCAGCTGCATGGCGGCGTTGTCGACGTACATGTGGCTCAGTTCGACTTGCGGGTAATCCTTGGCCACTTGCTCGACGATTTCACGCCACAACTGGCTGGAGGCCAGCACGTTGGCCTTGTCGACCGAGCACAGCTTCTTGCCACGGACCATTGCCATGTCGAAACCGACACGGGCGATGCGGCGGATTTCGCTTTCGCTGTACGGCAGGGTGTCGTAGGCCTGGCGCTCGCCGTTTTCCAGCACACGGGTGCCGCGTGGCGCACCGAAGTAGATGCCGCCGGTCAGTTCGCGAACGATCAGGATGTCCAGGCCGGCCACGATTTCAGGTTTCAGGCTCGAAGCCTCGGCCAGTTGCGGGTACAGGATCGCCGGACGCAGGTTGCCGAACAGGCCCAGTTGCGCACGGATTTTCAGCAGGCCACGCTCAGGGCGGATGTCACGCTCGATGGTGTCCCATTTCGGGCCGCCCACGGCGCCCAGCAGCACCGCGTCGGCGGCGCGGGCACGGTCGAGGGTTTCGTCGGCCAATGGCACGCCGTGCTTGTCGATGGCGGCGCCGCCGATCACGTCGTGGCTCAGTTCAAAGCCCAGGTTGTATTTTTCGCTGGCCAATTCCAGCACCTTGACCGCCTCGGCCATAATTTCAGGGCCAATACCGTCACCTGGGAGAATCAGAATCTGCTTGCTCATGCTTTCCTCGTGTCATCAGTCGGTGCGCCCGTAAACGCACCCGGAAAAATGCTTACCGTTCGGCCATCAGCACCAGCACATCTGTACTGAACGAACCATCGGCCTCAATCTCAAAATATTCGCGCACTTCGTTGCCCATCGATTGCTGCAACGCCAGAATCGCGGCGCGCATCACTTCGGGCGTGCGCATGCGCTCGACCCAGGAGGTGTACTCCAGCCGCAGCCGTTGCCGCGTGGTGCTACGGGTATGCAACCCCGCCTCGCTGACCTGGCGCAACCACTCGCCAGCGGAATAATCGCGCACGTGACTGGTGTCGCGCAGCACTTCGACGCTTTGCAGGTAGGTGTCGAACAACGGACTGCCCGGCGACAACACGTCGATGAACGCCGCCACGCCGCCCGGCTTCAGCACCCGGCGGACTTCACGCAGGGCCACGCCGAGGTCGCTCCAATGGTGCGCCGAATAACGGCTGAACACGAAGTCGAACTCGCCATCGGCGAACGGCAGACGCTCGGCGGCGCCGTTGACCGCGGTGACATTGCTGAAACCGCGATCGACCGCTGCGGCGGCGACCACGTCGAGCATTTGCCGGGACAGGTCGTAGGCCACCACTTCTTTCACCAGCGCCGCCACGTGGAAACTCACATGACCGGCGCCGCAACCCAGATCCAGCACACGGGCATCGCCCTGCCCGGCCAGCTCAGCCTGTAGCAGCGCAAATTCGGTGCCTTGAGCGTGAACGGCGCTGCTCAAGTAGGCCGCGGCCTGTTCACCGAATTGCTTTTGGACTACCTGGCTGTGCTGGGCGGTGCTGGTCATGGGGACTTCCTTTTTGGGGTTAAGCCTTGTGGTGTTCGGGCTGCCGTCTTCGCGAGCAAGCCCGCTCCCACAGGGATTTTGTGAGCACTGAAAATCCACTGTGGGAGCGGGCTTGCTCGCGAAGAGCCAGCCCTGTTTACATCAATCCCGGATCAATCAAACGTCGCGAAACAACCACGGCTGGCTCGCCCGGTGCTTGCTTTCAAACGATGCAATCGCCTCGTGGTCCATCAATGTCAGGCCAATATCGTCCAGGCCATTGACCAGGCAATGCTTGCGAAACTCATCCAGTTCGAAGCTGTAGGTCTTGCCATCCGGCCGGGTCACGGTCTGGGCTTGCAGATCAACCGTCAACTGATAACCAGGATTGGCTTCAACCTGCTGGAACAGCTCATCAACCTCCGCGTCGGTCAAGATGATTGGCAGCAGGCCGTTCTTGAAGCTGTTGTTGTAGAAGATGTCGGCATAACTCGGCGCGATGATGCTGCGGAAACCGTACTCTTCCAGCGCCCACGGCGCGTGCTCACGGCTGGAGCCGCAACCAAAGTTCTCGCGGGCCAGCAAGACGCTGGCGCCTTGGTAACGCTCGGCGTTGAGTACGAAATCCTTGTTCAGCGGGCGCTTGGAGTTGTCCTGGTAGGCATAACCCACGTCCAGGTAGCGCCACTCGTCAAACAGGTTCGGGCCGAAACCGGTGCGTTTGATCGACTTCAGAAACTGCTTCGGAATGATCTGGTCGGTGTCGACGTTGGCTCGGTCCAATGGCGCGACCAAACCGGTGTGTTGGGTAAAAGCTCTCATGTGCGGTTCCTCAGATCAGTTCGCGAACGTCGATAAAACGACCGTTGACGGCAGCGGCAGCGGCCATCGCCGGGCTGACCAGGTGCGTACGGCCACCGGCGCCCTGACGCCCTTCGAAGTTGCGGTTGGAGGTCGAGGCGCAATGCTCGCCTGATTCCAAACGGTCCGGGTTCATCGCCAGGCACATGGAGCAACCCGGTTCACGCCACTCGAAACCGGCTTCGAGGAAAATCTTGTCCAGGCCTTCAGCCTCGGCTTGCGCTTTCACCAGGCCCGAGCCCGGGACCACGATGGCTTGCTTGATGGTCGACGCCACTTTGCGGCCCTTGGCGATGACAGCGGCAGCGCGCAGGTCTTCGATCCGCGAGTTGGTGCAGGAACCGATGAATACGCGGTCCAGTTGAATGTCGGTGATCGCCTGATTGGCGCTCAAACCCATGTACTTCAAGGCGCGTTCGATGGAGCCACGCTTGACCAGGTCCATTTCCTTCGCCGGGTCCGGCACGTTCTGATCAACCGCTAACACCATTTCAGGCGACGTACCCCAGCTGACTTGCGGCTTGATCTGCGTGGCGTCGAGTTCAACCACGGTGTCGAACACAGCGTCTGCGTCGGAGACCAGGTCTTTCCAGGCCTCGACCGCTTTGTCCCAGTCCGCGCCTTTCGGGGCGAATGGACGGCCCTTGACGTATTCCACGGTTTTTTCGTCGGCGGCGACCAGACCCACACGCGCACCGGCCTCGATGGACATGTTGCAGATGGTCATGCGGCCTTCGATGGACAGGTCGCGAATCGCGCTGCCGGCGAATTCGATGGCGTGGCCGTTACCGCCGGCGGTGCCGATCTTGCCGATCACAGCGAGGACGATGTCCTTGGCGGTCACGCCGAACGGCAATTTGCCCTCGACCGAGACCAGCATGTTTTTCATTTTCTTGGCAACCAGGCACTGCGTGGCAAACACGTGCTCGACCTCGGACGTGCCGATGCCGTGGGCCAGGGCGCCGAATGCGCCGTGGGTCGAGGTGTGGGAGTCGCCGCAGACAACGGTCATGCCCGGCAAGGTGGCGCCCTGCTCCGGGCCGATCACGTGAACGATGCCCTGACGCACGTCGTTCATCTTGAATTCGGTGATGCCGTATTCGTCGCAATAGTCATCCAGGGTCTGCACCTGCAAACGCGAAACCTGGTCGGTAATCGCCTCGATGCCGCCCTTGCGATCCGGGGTGGTCGGCACGTTGTGGTCCGGGGTGGCGATGATCGAATCGACACGCCAAGGCTTGCGCCCGGCCAGACGCAGGCCTTCGAAAGCTTGGGGCGAAGTGACTTCATGGATGATGTGGCGATCGATGTAGATCAGCGACGACCCGTCGTCGCGCCGTTTCACTTCATGGGAATCCCAGAGCTTGTCGTAAAGCGTTTTGCCGGCCATCAGACGGTCCTCATCAGCTTGTTGCTATTTTTTATGCCTTGGGTCGTGCACGGTTCAATAACCCCTTGGCTTGTGAGGCTGATCCTAGGGGGTTACATTAAATAACTCAAATTCATATTTTTCATGCTTTGGATAACCAACTGGAATACCGCAATGGACCTCGCCAACCTCAATGCCTTTATCGCGATTGCCGAGACCGGAAGTTTCTCCGGCGCCGGTGAACGGCTGCACCTGACGCAGCCGGCGATCAGCAAACGCATCGCCGGGCTGGAACAGCAATTAAAGGTGCGATTGTTTGATCGATTGGGCCGCGAGGTCAGCCTGACCGAGGCCGGACGCGCCCTGTTGCCGCGGGCTTATCAGATTCTGAACGTGCTGGACGATACCCGTCGCGCCCTGACCAACCTGACCGGCGAAGTTACCGGCCGCCTGACGCTGGCGACCAGTCACCACATCGGCCTGCACCGCTTGCCACCGTTATTGAGGGAATTTACCCGCCGCTACCCACAGGTCGCGCTGGATATTCAGTTCCTCGATTCGGAAGTGGCCTACGAAGAAATCCTCCATGGCCGCGCGGAACTGGCCGTGATCACCCTGGCGCCGGAGCCGCACACGCTGGTCAAGGCCACGCCGGTGTGGGACGACCCGCTGGATTTCGTGGTCGCCCCGGAGCATTCGCTGATCAGCAACGGCGCGGTCACCCTCGCGGACATTGCCCGGCACCCGGCGGTGTTTCCCGGCGGCAACACCTTCACCCATCACATCGTCCAGCGCCTGTTTGAGGCCCAAGGCCTGACGCCAAACATCGCCATGAGCACCAATTATCTGGAAACCATAAAGATGATGGTCTCGATTGGCCTGGCCTGGAGCGTCTTGCCGCGCACAATGCTGGACGATCAAGTGGCGCGAATACCTTTGCCGGGCATACAGCTCACTCGCCAGCTAGGCTATATCTTGCACACCGAAAGGACGCTATCGAATGCGGCACGAGCCTTTATGGCTCTGCTGGATGCACAAATCGATCTGCCAGGGACTCATGGCTAACTTGTGCTACTCCTGAAGAGCCGCAAAATCCTGTGCCTAACGCCCCAATCAGCTCAAGGCCTGTAGCCAATGCCTAAATCCGTTGACCGTATTCCGCCGATGCCGCGTATTCAGGCGCTTGACCCAAAACGCTCCGAGCAGAGCTGGGAAAACGCGCCGCAATTGCTGGCAGCCCTCAATGGTGCGCGGCTGGGTGCGTGGTATTGGGACATCGAGCGTGGGCAAATCAGCTGGTCGCGGGGGACTCAGGCGCTGTTTGGCTTCGATCCGCATATGCCGTTGCCGGAAGACCTGGAATACCTCGATCTGCTGCCGCCGGAAGACCGGGCAAAAACCGTCCGCGCCTTCCACGCGGTGATTGCCGGCGCGCCGCTTGAGCAAGCGATGCACCACCGCATCCGGTGGCCTGACGGCAGCCTGCACTGGCTGGAGATCAACGGCAGCCTGCTGCCGGACAAACACGGCCGCCCGCGCATGATCGGGGTGATCCGCGAAATCACCCACCAGCGCCAGCGGGAGCAAGCGCTGAGCAGTTCGGAAAAACGTTTCGCCACGCTGTTTCACCTGTGCCCGAACATGGTGCTGCTGACCCGTCAGGAAGACGGCCTGATCACGGAGGCCAACCAGTATTTCGAGAGCCTGTTCGGCTGGCCGGTGCAGAACGCGATTGGCCGCACCACCGTGGAACTGGGCCTGTGGGTGCACCCCGAGCAACGGGCAAAACTGGTCACGGCCACCAAGGCCAAGGGCGAACTGTTCAGCATGGAGGTGCAGTTTCGCGCCAGCAACGGCCAGGTCCACGACGGCATTCTCAGCGCGCAAAAAGTCGAACTCGAAGGCCAGCCTTACCTGCTGAGCACGTTCCTCGACACCACCGATCGCAAAATCGCCGAGCAAGCGCTGAAGGACAGCCAGGACCGTCTCGACCTGGCGCTGGATTCGGCGCAACTCGGCACTTGGGACTGGCACATTCCCAGCGGCATGCTCTACGGCTCGGCCCGGGCGGCTCAACTGCACGGGCTGGAGGCCAAACCGTTCCACGAGTCGTTCGACGAGTTTTTTGAAGGCGTGCCCGGCGAAGAGCGCGACAGCATGCGCGACGCCTACCGCAGCTTGCGCGAAGGCCCGGCCGGCAATTACCAACTGACCTACCGCGTGCAACTGCCGGACGGCAGCTCGCGCTACCTGGAAAGCCGCGCCCGCCTCTACCGCGACGAAAACGGCGCGCCGCTGCGCATGGCCGGCACCTTGCTCGACATCACCGACCAGGTGGAGCGCGAACAACGATTGGTAGCCTCCGAGGAAAAATTCGCCACGCTGTTCCAGGTCAGCCCGGATCCGATCTGCGTGACGCGCCAGGACAGCGGCCAGTTCATCGAGATCAACTCGAGCTTCACTCAGACCTTCGGCTGGAGCGCCGCCGACGTGATTGGTCGTAGCGCCGACGAAATCGGCCTGTGGGACGCTTCGGCGAAAAGCCTGCAACGGATCGAACAGGTCATCCGCGAACAAGGGCTGAACAACGTGGCGATTGTGGTTCAGCACAAGGACGGACTGCCCCTGACCTGCGTGATTTCCAGTCGGCAGATCAGCGTCGGCGACCAGCCCTGCGTCGTCACTACCCTGCGCGACATCACTCAGCAGCAGCGTTCCGAAGCGGCATTGAAGGCCAGTGAAGAAAAATTCGCCAAGGCGTTCCACTCCAGTCCCGACGCCATCACCATCACCGAGCGCGATACCGGGCGTTATCTGGAAGTGAACGACGGTTTCTGTCGCCTGACGGGGTTCCGCGCCGAGGAAGTGGTGGGCAAAACCGTCTATCAGGTGGGGATCTGGGCCGAGGAAAAACAGCGCTCGGCGCTGCTGGCCGAGCTACAGCTCAAGGGCCGCGTGCATCATCAGGAAATGCTCGGGCGCAACAAGCGCGGTGAACTGCTGACCGTGGAGGTCTCGGTGGAGCCCATCACCCTCAACGAGACCGCGTGCCTGCTGCTGACTGCGCGGGATGTCAGCCTGCTGAAAAATGCTGAGGCGCAGATCCGTCACCTGGCCTACCACGACCCGCTGACCAACCTGCCGAACCGCGCGCTGCTGATGGATCGCCTGAGCCAGCAGATTGCCTTGCTCAAGCGCCATAACCTGCGCGGTGCGTTGCTGTTTCTGGACCTCGACCACTTCAAGCACATCAACGATTCGCTGGGTCACCCGGTGGGCGACACGGTGCTGAAAATCATCACCGCGCGCCTCGAAGCCAGCGTGCGCATGGAAGACACCGTGGCGCGGCTCGGTGGCGACGAGTTTGTGGTACTGCTCAGCGGCCTGGAAGGCTCGCGCAACGAGGTCAGCGCTCAGGTCCGGGAACTGGCGGACACCTTGCGTGAACTGCTGTCGGAGCCGATGTTCCTCGACGGCCAGCGCCTGCAAGTCACGCCGAGTATCGGAATTGCACTGATCCCCGACCACGGTTCGACCCCGACCGACCTGCTCAAACGCGCGGATATCGCGCTCTATCGCGCCAAAGACTCGGGCCGCAACACCGCGCAGATGTACCACAACACCATGCAGAAAGCGGCGAGCGAACGCCTGCGCATGGAAACCGATTTACGCCTGGCGCTGTCCCGGGGCGAATTCGATGTGCATTACCAGCCGCAGGTCGACGCCCGTGGTAACCGCATTGTCGGTGCCGAAGCGCTGGTGCGCTGGAACCACCCGGAGCTCGGCGCGCAATCACCCACCGAGTTCATCAAGGTGCTCGAAGACAGCGGCTTGATTCTGGAGGTCGGCACCTGGATCCTCGACGAAGCCTGCGCCGCGTTCAAACACCTGATTGCCCAAGGCCTGGTCAACCCGCTCAGCTTCAGCCTGTGCGTCAACATCAGCCCACGGCAATTTCGCCAAAACGACTTCGTCGAACGCATCGAGCACAGCCTCGGCAGCCACGGCCTACCCTGCTCGCTGTTGAAACTGGAAATCACCGAAGGCATCGTCATCCAGAACCTGGAAGACACAATCAACAAAATGCGGCGCCTGAAAAAACTCGGCGTGAGCTTTGCGATGGACGACTTCGGCACGGGTTACTCGTCGCTGACTTACCTGAAACGCCTGCCGGTCGACACCCTGAAAATCGACCAGTCGTTCATCCGCGATGCGACCACCGACCCCAACGACGCCGAGATCATTCGCGCGATTGTCGCCATGGCCCGCAGCCTGGAATTGAAGGTGATCGCCGAAGGGGTTGAGACGCCGGAGCAACTGGAGTTTTTGCAGGGGTTGGGCTGCCATTTTTATCAGGGGTATTTGCACAGCCGGCCGTTGCCGCTGGATGCCTTTGAGAAATTGCTCAAATGACGGATGCGTTTGGGAGCGGGCTTGCTCCGGGCGGCGCTCCGACGAAGGCGGTGTACCAGCCACGTTTATGTCGACTGACACAGCGCTTTCGCGAGCAAGCCCGCTCCCACAGAGCGGGCTTGCCGGCCTTGAGATTGGCATGGGGGGGATTCAGGCGGCCTCGGCCACCTGCAAACCCAGCAAGCGCGAGACCTGATCCAGTTCGGTTTCACGTCGCAGAACGGTAAACAGCTCGACCGCTTCGGGATAATTGCGAGTCAGCATCGCCAGCCACTGCTTCAAGCGACCGGGCGATTGGCGCGGTGTCATCTGCGCCTTGGCTTGCAGCCAGAAGTCCTGAAGCAACGGCAGCAGCTCGGCCCAGGTCATCTCAACCACTTCTTCGCCGGCGCGCGCTGCCGCGATCTGCCGGGCCAGGTCCGGACGCGAGACCAGGCCCCGACCGAGCATGATGTCTTCGACACCGCTTATTTCGCGGCAACGACGCCAGTCTTCGACGCTCCAGATGTCGCCGTTGGCGAATACCGGCACCTTGACCACGTCCTGCACGCGCGGGATCCACTCCCAATGCGCCGGCGGCTTGTAGCCATCGGTTTTGGTCCGCGCATGCACCACGATGTGTGCCGCGCCGCCTTCGGCCAGGGCTGTGGCGCAGACTAGCGCGCCGTCCGGACTGTCGAAGCCCAGGCGCATTTTGGCGGTGACCGGAATGTGCGCAGGGACGGCGCGACGGACGTGCTCGACGATTTGATTGAGCAGTTCGGGCTCTTTGAGCAACACCGCGCCGCCACGGGACTTGTTCACGGTCTTGGCCGGGCAGCCGAAGTTCAGGTCGATGACCTCAGACCCCAGCTCACAAGCCAGCGCCGCGTTTTCCGCCAGGCACACCGGGTCCGAACCCAGCAATTGCACGCGCAGCGGCACGCCGGACGCGGTCTTGGCGCCATTCAGCAGTTCAGGGCCAAACTTGTGGTAATAGGCAGGCGTGAGCAGTTGATCGTTGATCCGAATGAACTCGGTCACGCACCAATCGATACCGCCCACACGGGTCAGCACGTCCCGCAGGATGTTGTCGACCAACCCCTCCATGGGCGCCAAAGCAATTTGCATGGAAAACACACTCAACGAAAAACGTGCGGCAGTTTACTGGATTACCCGGCAAAAGAGTTGCGTATGCCTTTGTGACTGCGCATGCCTTTGTGGCTTCGCATACCCTTTTGGCTGCACATGCCTTTGTGGCTGCGCATACCCTTTTGGCTGCGCATGCCTTTGTGGTTTCGCATGCCTTTGTGGCGAGGGGGCTTGCCCCCGTTGGATCGCGAAGCGGTCCCGTGCAGTAGAGAGTGCTGCGCACTCTAACGGGGGCAAGCCCCCTCGCCACAGAACAGGACAGGACAGAACAGAACAGAACAGAACAGAACAGAACAGAACAGAACTGGACTAGGTCAGCTCGGGACTTGCAACGCCGGGCCATAGCCCTCGATGAACTCTGCCGGCATGCGCTTGGGTTTGCCCGTGGACAGTTCGATGCAGACGAAGGTGGTTTGCGCGCGCAGCAATGTGGTGTTGTCACTCGGGCGCTTGAGCTGGAAATGCCGGGTCATCTTCAGCCGCTGGTCCCAATCGACGATCCAGGTCGCCAATTGCAACTCGTCGCCCTCGTAGGCAGCGGCGAGGTAATCGATCTCATGTCGCACCACCGCCATCGCGCGATCCAGCCGCCGATATTCGACCAGGTCCAGACCCAGCCGTTGCGAGTGACGCCAGGCGCAGCGCTCGAGCCAGGTCACGTACACCGCGTTATTGGCGTGGCCCAGCCCGTCGATATCCTCGGCGCCGACTTCCAGATCAATGATAAATGGCGTTGCCCGATCCCAGCCCATGCCCCACTCCCGGTCAGATTTGTCGACCGACGCAGTGTACCGGATGCTCAGGCCGATTGGCGCGATTGCAGGCTGCGCCCGGACAGCAGTGATAACACGCCATCAATCACCCGTGGGTCGGCGAGCACCCGTTGATGACCGCCCTCTTGCAGACGCAGCAAGCGACTGTCAAACCAGGCTTCGTGGATCAGCTGCGACTCGTTGACCGAGACGAAGCAATCGTCTTCGGCATGGACAATCAGGCCTGGCATATCGAGTTGGTAGTGATCGACATCCAGCGTCGCGGCGCGCATGCCGACGTCTGCCTCGACCTGGCGGATGAATGCCGAACGGGCTTTGGGTGGCAACCGCACATAACGTGCAAAGCCGCGCAGCACCCCGAGAATTCGCGCCGGGGCGGCGATGGTCACCAGGGTTTCCGTGCGCAAGCCCAACTGCACGGCGAGCATGGCACTGGCGCCACCCATCGAGTGACCGATGACCGCTTGCAGCGGTGGCAACTCGGCAGCGGCTTCCAGCATCGCCCGGGCGAACAACACAACGTTGGCTTCACTGCCCGGCGAGCGACCGTGCGCCGGGCCGTCGAGGGCAACCACGGTATAACCGGCATCGACCAGCGCAGTGATGAGGCTGGCGAACTGCGTCGGCCGCCCTTCCCAACCGTGCATCAGCAACACGGCCGGGCCTTGGCCCCAGCGCAACGCCGAGAGACCAAACCGCAGAGTGATGCGCTCGGATTTTGCCAACAGCGGCAATTCCCAGTCACGGGGCGGCAGATCCCGTGGCGTCATGAACGCCAGCCGCATTTTGCTCGCGACCAGTTTCGGTGCGAACCAGCCCAAGGTGCCATTAACGCCACGAACCCACTTTAACGTGCTCATCGCTCTCACTCCCCCAGGCTGTGCCTTCAGGTCATAGCACCGCGGACTTGGCGGCGCGCAGCAATCGATCGGACAATTCTCCTGGCCCCAGCGCGCGCGCCAGCCCCAAACCACCGATCATCAACGCCATGTCAGCCAAGGCTTTATCGATGTCTTCCGGGCTGGCCGCCAATTGGGCGACCATCATTTCCACGTGCTCATTCAGCGCCACACGAAATTCGTCGGGCAGACGTCCGAGTTCGCCCACCGACGCCGGGATCGGGCACGCCGATTCCGAGGAATCACGGTGTTTACGCGACAGGTAAAACGCCGCCACCAACGCGCGACGCTCTTCACCGGTCAACTGCGCATCCATGTCGGCAATCAGCTCACGACGGTGGCCAAGCAATTGCTTGAAGGCCTCCAGCATCATTGCGTCCTTGCTTTCAAAGTGCGCATAGAAGCCGCCGACGGTCAGGCCGGCTGCGCCCATCACTTCGCCCACGCTCGGTTCGGCCGGGCCGCGCTGAATCAGCGCTGCGCTGGCGGCCTTGAGGATGCGTTCGCGGGTTTGAGCTTTTTTATCGTTCATCGTTGCCTCCGAATATTACGACTAGAATATTATTCTCATAATAATTTTCCGCAAGTCGTGGGTATGACCGCTGGTCTGAAGAACAGTTGGAAAAAATAGGGGATTGGCCAAACGCCAGACAAACAAAAGGGCCATTCAATAATTGAATGACCCTTATAAAATCCCGCAGAGCGGGTAATCGTGGCGTCCCCTAGGGGACTCGAACCCCTGTTACCGCCGTGAAAGGGCGGTGTCCTAGGCCACTAGACGAAGGGGACGCAAAACCTTCTATACAACTGATCAGTGCTGAGTACTGATCGCTTCAAGGCCGGTGTGGCCAGACCTTGAAGTGTAAATTGGTGGAGCTAAACGGGATCGAACCGTTGACCTCTTGCATGCCATGCAAGCGCTCTCCCAGCTGAGCTATAGCCCCTCATCGCTGAGGACGGGGCGAATCTTAATGGCGGATTGAAAACGTGTCAAATTTATTTTCAACAATTTCCAAACTTTTTTGCCGACATAACAATCACTTACCGCCCTCCCCCCGAAAAACGGGGGTGCTGCCGACGTGCAGGATCAAAAGATCAAAGCTTCGGCAGCCCTTACATCGGGTCAAACAACCTCAGGCGATGTTGCCCAAGAGTTTTTCCCACTCCTTGTTTTCCTTCTTCGACACGCCGCCCAGCAGGTCGATGGCCTGGCGCAGACGGAAACGGGTCAGGTCCGGACCGAGGATTTCCATGGCATCGAGCACCGACACCGAACTGGCCTGGCCGGTGATCGCGGCAAACATCAACGGCATGGCGTCACGCAGTTTCAGTTCCAGGGATTCGACCACCGCCTGAATCGTCGCGGTGATGCTGTCCTTCTCCCACTGACGCAGGCTTTCGAGCTTCCACAGGATCAATTGCATCAACTGCCGAACCTGATCGCCCGAGAGCTTCTTGGATTCGAACAGCTTGGCGTCCGGGTTGACGCCGCCGGCGAAGAAGAAACCGGCCAGCGGTGCAACCTGGCTGAAGGTTTCGACGCGGCCCTGCACGTGCGGCGCGATCTTCATCATGTAATCCGGGTTCAAGGCCCAGGTTTGCAGGCGCGCAGCGAACTCTTCCACCGGCAGATCACGCAGCCACTGGCCGTTGAGCCACGACAGCTTCTCGACGTCGAAAATCGGCCCGCCGAGGGACACGCGACTCAGGTCGAAGTGATCGACCATTTCCTGCAGCGAAAACTTCTCGCGCTCGTCCGGCATCGACCAACCCATGCGCCCCAGATAGTTGAGCATCGCTTCCGGCATGAAGCCCATGCGCTCGTAGAAGGTCACCGACGTCGGGTTCTTGCGCTTGGACAGCTTGCTCTTGTCCGGATTACGCAACAGCGGCATGTAGCACAGTTGCGGTTGTTCCCAGCCGAAGTACTCGTAGAGCAGGATCAGTTTCGGCGCTGACGGCAGCCACTCTTCGCCCCGCAGGACGTGAGTGATGCCCATCAGATGGTCATCGACCACGTTGGCGAGGAAGTACGTCGGCAGGCCGTCGGTTTTCATCAGCACTTGCATGTCCATGCGATCCCACGGGATCTCGACGTCGCCACGCAGCATGTCCGGCACTACGCACACGCCTTCGCTCGGCACTTTCATGCGGATCACGTGCGGTTCGCCAGCGGCCAGGCGACGCGCGACCTCTTCCGCCGACAGCAGCAACGCGCGGCCGTCGTAACGCGGGGTTTCGCCGCGCGCCATCTGCTCGGCACGCATCTGGTCCAGCTCTTCAGCGGTGCAGAAGCACGGGAACGCATGGCCCATTTCGACCAGCTGTTGGCAGTACTTCTGATAGATGTCGCCACGCTCGCTCTGACGGTAAGGACCGTGCGGGCCGCCAACGTCGGGGCCTTCGCTCCAGTCGATACCCAACCAGCGCAGGGCGTCGAAAATCTGCTGTTCGGACTCGCGGGTCGAACGCAATTGGTCGGTGTCTTCGATCCGCAGGATGAACTCACCGCCATGCTGCTTGGCAAAGCAGTAGTTGAACAAAGCGATGTAAGCGGTTTTTAATAGAAGCCACCTGAGGACGGGTTCAATTTTGGGGGCAAAATGACCATAAATGAATCGATTCACTCACCGCTTGAAAACTTTCCAATGG
>NZ_JBNNWE010000086.1:0-25769 GCF_050280905.1 Pseudomonas sp. NPDC086278 | reverse complement strand
GGCGGCCGGGTATCGGGTCGGGTATGAAAGCCCTTCGCAATTCAGCCGCGAATACAGCCGGTTGTTCGGGGCGCCGCCGTTGCGGGGGCAAACCGACGCCGCCGAACTCCTGGGCCAGGCCGAAGTTCACGCAGATCGACTTGGCGTGACCGATGTGCAGGTAGCCGTTGGGCTCAGGCGGAAAACGGGTGACGATCTGCGTGTGCTTACCCGAGTCCAGGTCTGCCTGGATGATCGGCCGCAGGAAGTTGACCGGCACGGCGGGGCCGGTCTTGGCATTCGAGGTAGGGTCGACAGTGGGCTTGCTCATTAGGATCCTTGAACATACAAGTGCGTGGCCGGAACGAAAGGCCTGACAAAACAAAGCCGCTATCATAGCCGATGCTGTCAAGCCGCTGACAGCGGCAGGCCCCAAATCAGGTGCGTTTAATGCACCTGATTTGAAAAACAGCCTCGAAATTGGCGCCCGTCGCGCTAAACTGCGCACCTTGGCCGACACTGGCCGGACCGGTTAGGGGCCATAACGCCCCAAACCCACGAATTCATTAAAGAGTACCGATCATGACCCAAGTCAAATTGACTACCAACCATGGCGACATCGTCCTGGAACTGAACGCTGAAAAGGCACCGGTGACGGTTGCCAACTTCATCGAGTACGTTAAAGCCGGCCACTACGAAAACACCGTGTTCCACCGTGTCATCGGCAACTTCATGATCCAGGGCGGCGGTTTCGAGCCAGGCATGAAAGAAAAGAAAGACAAGCGCCCAAGCATCCAGAACGAAGCCGACAACGGCCTGCCGAACGTGAAATACAGCGTTGCCATGGCCCGTACCATGGAGCCGCATTCGGCTTCCGCCCAGTTCTTCATCAACGTCGCTGACAACAGCTTCCTCAACCACAGCGCCAAGACCACCCAGGGCTGGGGCTACGCGGTATTCGCTAAAGTTGTTGAAGGCGAAGAAGTCGTCGACAAGATCAAAAGCGTTTCCACCACTTCCAAGTCCGGCCACCAGGACGTGCCAGCAGACGACGTGATCATCGAGAAAGCCGAGATCATTGAGTGATACTGCTGATTTCAGACTTGCATCTGGAAGAGGAGCGCCCGGACATCACCCGGGCGTTTCTGGATTTGCTCGCCGGACGCGCCCGTTCGGCGAGTGCGTTGTACATCCTGGGCGACTTTTTCGAGGCGTGGATTGGCGACGATGCCATGACGCCGTTCCAGCGTTCCATCTGCCAGGCCCTGCGCAATCTTGTCGACAGCGGCACGGCCATTTTTCTGATGCACGGTAATCGTGACTTCCTGCTCGGCAAGGCCTTTTGCAAAGAAGCCGGCTGTACGCTGCTGAAGGACCCGAGTGTCGTGCAGCTTTACGGCGAGCCGGTGCTGTTGATGCACGGCGACAGCCTGTGCACCCGCGACGTCGGCTATATGAAGCTGCGTCGCTACCTGCGCAACCCCATCACCCTGTTCATCCTGCGCCACCTGCCCTTGAGCACCCGGCATAAACTGGCGCGCAAGCTGCGCAGCGAAAGCCGTGCGCAAACCCGGATGAAGGCTAACGACATTGTCGATGTGACGCCGGACGAAGTGCCACGGATCATGCAGGCATTTGCTGTGAAAACCCTGATTCATGGGCACACCCATCGTCCCGCCATTCACAAGTTGCAGATTGGCGAGCAAGCGGCCAAGCGCATTGTGTTGGGCGATTGGGATCGTCAGGGCTGGGCGCTACAGGTGGATGAGACCGGGTTTGCGTTGGCGCCCTTCGACTTCGCCCCGCCGCCGCAACTGGCGGCGCCGGCCCACGGACAACCCGGCACGGAAACCTTGTGAGCGCGTGCTCGCGCTCACAAGGTATCGGGATCAGTCGTTACGATCGCGCAACTCCTCGATACTGATTTCGCGCATCCGAAACTTCTGGATCTTGCCGGTCACGGTCATCGGGAACTCCTCCACAAACTTGAAGTAACGCGGCGTCTTGAAGTGTGCGATGCGCTCTTTGCACCAGGTTTGCAGTTCTTGCCCGGTCGCGCTGTGCCCCGGATGGAATTTGATCCAGGCAACGATCTCTTCGCCATAACGCGAGCACGGAATTCCGATCACTTGCACATCCGCTACCGCCGGATGGGTGAAGAAAAACTCCTCCAGCTCCCGTGGGTAAACGTTTTCGCCACCGCGAATGATCATGTCCTTGTTGCGTCCGGCAATGCACACGTAGCCTTCGTCGTTCATGCTCGCCAGGTCGCCGGTGTGCATCCAGCCCGCCTGATCGATCGCCTCGGCGGTGCCTTGCGGGTTGTTCCAGTAACCGAGCATCACGCTGTAACCGCGGGTGCACAGCTCGCCAATGGTGTTTCGCGGCACCAGGTTGCCCGCCTCGTCAATGATTTTGCTTTCCAGCTGCGGCTGCGTGCGGCCGACGGTCGTGACACGCAATTCCAATTCGTCGGATGCGCCGGTCTGCAACGACACGGGACTGGTTTCGGTCATGCCGTAGGCAATCTGCACTTCGCTCATGTGCATTTCGCTGATGACCCGGCGCATTACCTCGATCGGGCAGGTTGCACCGGCCATGATCCCGGTGCGCAGGCTCGACAGATCAAACCCGGCCCGTTGAGGCTGATCCAGCATGGCGATGAACATGGTCGGTACGCCGTACAGCGCGGTGGCCTGTTCTTCGGCAACGGTGGTCAGTGTCAGCAACGGATCGAAGGCATCGTTGGGGTAAATCATCGTGCTGCCGTGGGTTATACAGCCCAGATTGCCCATGACCATGCCGAAGCAGTGATACAGCGGCACCGGGATCACCAGCCGGTCCCCGGCCGTCAGGCCCAGGCTTTCGCCGACCATGTAGCCGTTGTTGAGAATGTTGCAGTGACTGAGGGTCGCGCCCTTGGGGAAACCGGTGGTGCCGGAGGTGTACTGGATGTTCACCGGCTGGTCGAAGTGCAGGCTGTCCTGGCGCTCACGCAATTGCCCGAGTGACACGCTGGCGCCCAGATCCGCCAGTTGCGACCACGGCAAAAACCCCGAAGGTGGCTGTGGGTCGAGGCTGATGACGCCACGCAAATCCGGCAGGCGCTCGCTCTGCAACTGGCCGATGGATTGCTCTGCCAGCTCAGGCGCCAGACCTTGCAGCATGGCGTGGTAGTCGGAGGTTTTGAACGCGCCGGCGCAGACCAGCCATTGGCAACCGGATTGCTTGAGCACGTATTCGAGTTCGGAGCTGCGATAGGCCGGGTTGATGTTGACCAGGATCACGCCGATTTTGGCGCTGGCGAACTGGCTGATGCACCACTGGGCACAATTGGGCGCCCAGATACCAAGGCGATCGCCGGTCTTCAAGCCCAATGCCAGCAAGGCTCTGGCGTGCAGATCCACCGCGTCGGCCAGTTGCTGCCAGGTGTAGCGCAGCTGCTGATGGCGCACGACCAGCGCTTCCCCGTCCGGGTACTGCGCGACGGTGTTGTCGAACGCCTTGCCAATGGTCATCGCCAATAACGCTTTGTCCTGAGAGCCACGGGTGTAGCTGCGTTGCGCACTTGCACCGAGTTGATCCATGACGACCCCTATTGTCTTTATTTTGGGTTGGCGACGATCCCCTGTGGCAGCGGGCTGTGGCAAGGGGACTGTGGCGAGGGGGCTTGCCCCCGTTGGGCTGCGAAGCAGCCCCCATAATTTCCGCCACACCAAAGATCTTGTCAGTGCTACGCACTCAAACGGTGGTGCGGCATTCCGACAAGCCCCTTCACTACAGTCGCTGCCACAGGCTTGGTTCGCTTTTCCATCTCGAACGGGCGTTACTCTCGCTCAAGTTGACGTTTACGTAAAGGATGATTGACAGCCATTCGTCACAGGCTTACGTTAACGTCAACTTGAGAGCCAGACCACTGCCCTCCCGCCCGACAAAAAAGCCAAAAGGTGCCCCATGAGCTACCCATCCCTGAACTTTGCCCTCGGTGAAACCATCGACATGCTGCGCGATCAGGTTCAGTCCTTCGTCGCCAAAGAGATCGCGCCGCGCGCCGCTCAGATCGACATCGACAACCTGTTCCCGGCCGATTTGTGGCGCAAGTTCGGTGACATGGGCCTGCTGGGCGTCACCGTGCCGGAAGAGTACGGCGGTGCCGGGCTGGGTTACCTGGCGCATGTGGTGATCATGGAAGAAATCAGCCGTGGCTCGGCCTCGGTGGCGCTGTCCTACGGCGCGCATTCCAACCTGTGTGTGAACCAGATCAACCGCAACGGCACTCACGAACAGAAAACCAAATACCTGCCCAAGCTGATCAGCGGCGAACACATCGGCGCGCTGGCGATGAGCGAACCGAATGCCGGCTCCGACGTGGTGTCGATGAAGCTGCGCGCCGACAAACGCGGTGCCCACTACGTGCTCAACGGCAGCAAAACCTGGATCACCAACGGCCCGGACGCCAACACCTACGTGATCTACGCCAAGACCGACCTGGAAAAAGGCCCGCACGGCATTACCGCGTTCATCGTCGAACGCGACTCGAAAGGCTTCAGCCGCAGCAACAAGTTCGACAAACTCGGCATGCGCGGTTCGAACACCTGCGAGCTGTTTTTCGATGACGTCGAAGTGCCGCAAGAGAACATCCTCGGCGTGCTGAACGGTGGCGTGAAAGTGCTGATGAGCGGCCTCGATTACGAACGCGTGGTGCTCTCGGGCGGCCCGACCGGGATCATGCAGGCCTGCATGGACCTGATCGTTCCGTACATCCACGACCGCAAGCAGTTCGGCCAGAGCATCGGCGAATTCCAGCTGATCCAGGGCAAAGTTGCCGACATGTACACCCAACTCAACGCCAGCCGTGCTTATCTCTACGCGGTCGCCCAAGCCTGCGAGCGCGGCGAAACCACCCGCAAGGATGCCGCCGGCGTGATCCTCTACAGTGCCGAGCGCGCCACACAAATGGCCCTCGACGCGATCCAGATTCTCGGCGGCAACGGCTACATCAACGAATTCCCGGCGGGTCGTCTGCTGCGTGACGCCAAGCTGTACGAAATCGGCGCCGGCACCAGTGAGATCCGTCGCATGCTGATCGGTCGCGAACTGTTCAACGAAACCCGCTAAACGGAGCTGTCCATGGCTATCCTGCATACCCAGCTCAACCCCCGTTCGGCGGAGTTCGCGGCCAATAGCGCGGCGATGCGCAAACAGGTCGACGCCCTGCACACCTTGCTCGCTCAAGTGCAGCAAGGTGGCGGCTCGAAAGCGCAAGAGCGCCACACCTCGCGCGGCAAATTGCTGCCCCGTGAACGGATCAATCGCCTGCTCGATCCGGGCTCGCCCTTTCTCGAAATCAGCCAACTTGCCGCGTATGCGGTATACGGCGAAGACGTACCTGCCGCTGGCTTGATCGCCGGGATCGGCCGCGTGGAAGGCGTCGAATGCATGATCGTCGCCAACGATGCCACGGTGAAAGGCGGTTCGTACTACCCGCTTACCGTGAAAAAACACTTGCGCGCCCAGACCATCGCCCAGCAGAACCGCTTGCCGTGCATCTACCTGGTGGACTCCGGCGGCGCCAACCTGCCGCGTCAGGATGAAGTGTTTCCGGACCGCGAGCACTTCGGGCGGATCTTCTTCAACCAGGCCAACATGAGCGCCATGGGCATTCCGCAAATTGCCGTCGTGATGGGCTCGTGCACGGCCGGCGGCGCTTACGTGCCGGCGATGGCCGACGAAGCGATCATGGTGCGCAATCAGGCAACGATTTTCCTCGCCGGCCCGCCGCTGGTGAAAGCCGCGACCGGTGAAGTGGTCAGCGCCGAGGATCTGGGCGGTGCCGATGTGCACTGCAAGATTTCCGGGGTCGCCGACCACTACGCCGAGAGCGATGAACATGCCCTGGCCATTGCGCGTCGCAGCGTCGCCAACCTCAACTGGCGCAAGCTCGGCGAACTGCAACAACGCGCGCCCATCGCCCCGCTTTATGGCAGCGACGAGTTGTATGGGGTGGTTTCAGCCGACGCCAAGCAACCCTTCGATGTGCGTGAAGTGATTGCACGATTGGTGGACGGTTCGGTGTTCGACGAATTCAAGGCACTGTTCGGGACGACGCTGGTCTGCGGCTTCGCGCACTTGCACGGCTACCCGATTGCGATCCTCGCCAACAACGGCATCCTGTTCGCCGAAGCCGCGCAAAAAGGCGCGCACTTCATCGAACTGGCCTGCCAGCGCGGCATTCCATTGCTGTTTTTGCAAAACATCACCGGCTTCATGGTCGGTCAGAAATACGAGGCCGGCGGCATCGCCAAACACGGCGCGAAACTGGTGACCGCCGTGGCATGCGCCAAGGTGCCGAAATTCACGGTGATCATCGGCGGCAGCTTCGGCGCCGGTAACTACGGCATGTGCGGTCGGGCTTACGACCCGCGCTTTTTGTGGATGTGGCCGAACGCGCGCATCGGCGTGATGGGCGCCGAGCAAGCGGCTGGCGTGCTGGTGCAGGTCAAACGCGAGCAGGCCGAGCGCAGTGGCCAGCTGTTCAGCGCCGAGCAGGAAGCCGAGATCAAGCAGCCGATCCTCGATCAATACGAAGAACAGGGTCACCCCTACTATTCCAGCGCACGGCTGTGGGACGACGGTGTCATCGACCCGGCCCAAACCCGCGATGTGCTGGCCCTGGCCTTGTCCGCGTCGCTGAACGCGCCAATCGAACCGAGCCGCTTCGGCGTGTTCCGGATGTGATTTTCTGTGGGAGCGAGCTTGTGTGGCGAGGGGCTTGCCCCCGTTCGATTGCGAAGCAATCGCCATCACCAGCAATCCCCCACAAGAGTTGTGGAGACCGACCAATATGAGCGACTTCAACACCCTCGAACTGCTGACCGACCCACGGGGTTTCGCGACCCTGTGGCTCAGCCGTGAAGAAAAGAACAACGCGTTCAACGCCGAGATGATCCGCGAACTGATCCTCGCCCTGGACAAAGTCTCGAGCGATACCAGCCTGCGTTTTTTACTGCTGCGTGGCCGTGGCAAACATTTCAGCGCCGGCGCCGACCTGGCCTGGATGCAGCAATCGGCCGTACTCGATTACCACACCAACCTTGACGACGCCCGGGAACTGGCGGAATTGATGTACAACCTCGCCAAGCTGAAACTGCCAACCCTGGCCGTGGTACAAGGCGCGGCATTCGGCGGCGCGCTGGGCCTGATCAGTTGCTGTGACATGGCCATTGGCAGCGACGACGCACAATTCTGCCTGTCGGAAGTGCGCATCGGCCTGGCGCCGGCGGTCATCAGTCCGTTTGTGGTCCAGGCCATCGGCGAGCGCGCGGCACGTCGCTATGCGTTGACCGCCGAGCGCTTTGGCGGTCAACGGGCGCGGGAAATCGGCTTGCTGTCGGACAGCTATCCCTCCGCCGAGCTGGAACAAAAAGTCGAGCAATGGATCGACAACCTGCTGCTCAACAGCCCGGCCGCGATGCGTGTCAGCAAAGACTTGCTGCGCGAAGTCGGCAACGGCGCGCTGACCCCGGCCCTGCGGCGCTACACCGAAAACGCCATCGCCCGCATCCGCGTCAGTCCCGAAGGCCAGGAAGGCTTGCGCGCGTTTCTGCAAAAGCGTCCACCGACCTGGCAAGCTGAAACCACCAAGGAGCCGCGTTGATGAGCGCACCTGTAATCACCTCTCTGCTGGTCGCCAACCGTGGCGAGATCGCTTGCCGGGTCATGCGCACCGCCAAGGCCCTGGGCCTGACCACCGTGGCGGTGCACAGCGCCACCGACCGTGACGCCCGGCACAGCCGCGAAGCAGACATCCGCGTCGACCTCGGTGGCAGTAAAGCCGCCGACAGCTACCTGCAAATCGACAAGCTGATCGCGGCGGCCAAGGCCAGCGGCGCGCAGGCGATACATCCGGGGTATGGCTTTTTGTCCGAGAACGCCGGGTTCGCCCGCGCCATCGAAGACGCCGGCCTGATTTTCCTCGGTCCGCCGGCCTCGGCCATTGATGCGATGGGCAGCAAATCTGCCGCCAAGGCGCTGATGGAAACCGCGGGCGTGCCATTGGTGCCCGGCTATCACGGCGAAGCCCAGGACCTCGACACGTTCCGCGATGCCTGTGAACGCATCGGTTACCCGGTGCTGCTCAAGGCCACGGCGGGCGGTGGCGGCAAAGGCATGAAAGTGGTCGAGGACGTCAGCGAGTTGGCGCAAGCCCTGGCCTCGGCGCAACGTGAGGCGAAATCCTCGTTCGGCGATTCGCGGATGCTGGTCGAGAAATACTTGCTCAAGCCGCGTCACGTGGAAATCCAGGTGTTCGCCGATCAACACGGCAATTGCCTGTACCTCAATGAGCGGGACTGCTCGATCCAGCGCCGGCACCAGAAAGTTGTCGAGGAAGCACCCGCCCCCGGTCTGAGCCCGCAACTGCGCCGCGCCATGGGCGAAGCCGCCGTGCGTTCGGCGCAGGCCATCGGTTACGTCGGCGCCGGCACTGTGGAATTTTTGCTGGATGCGCGCGGTGAGTTCTTCTTCATGGAGATGAACACGCGTCTGCAGGTTGAACATCCGGTCACTGAAGCCATTACCGGGCTTGACCTGGTGGCGTGGCAGATTCGCGTGGCACGTGGTGAAACGCTGCCGATGACCCAGGATCAAGTGCCGCTCAATGGGCACGCGATTGAAGTGCGTTTGTACGCCGAAGACCCGGGCAATGATTTCCTGCCGGCCACCGGGCGTCTGACGTTGTACCGCGAATCCGCTGAAGGCCCGGGACGACGTGTTGACAGCGGCGTTGAGGAAGGCGACGAGATCTCGCCGTTTTACGACCCGATGATCGGCAAACTGATCGCCTGGGGCGAGGATCGGGAACAGGCGCGCCTGCGGTTGTTGAGCATGCTCGACGAGTTTGCGATTGGCGGGCTCAAGACCAACATCAACTTCCTGCGGCGCATCATCGGGCATCCGGCGTTTGCAGCGGCCGAGCTGGATACCGGGTTTATTCCTCGTTATCAGGAACAACTGTTGCCCGAACCTTCGGCACTCAGTGATGAATTCTGGGAGGCCGCTGCACAGGCATTTGCCCAGAGCCAGCCCCCGGTAGCGCGAGCCGATGATCCGTGCTCGCCATGGGCCATCAACCGCGGATTGCGTACCGGACTGCCGTCAGAGATCACCCTGCACTTGAGCTGCGAAGGCCAGGACCGGGCGTTGACCCTGGCCGGAGCTTGCACCGCTGAACTCAAGGGCGACTACCTGGTGACCGAGCACAATGGTGTGCGTCGTCAGCACCGGACAATTCGTCAAGCTGGGGTGGTGTACCTGCAATGGGAGGGAGAACTGCGCCGCATTGAGTCGTACGACCCGATCACGGCCGTTGACGCCAGTCATGGCCATCAGGGCGGGCTCACCGCGCCCATGAACGGCAGCATCGTGCGAGTGCTGGTGGAGGCCGGGCAAACGGTCGAGGCCGGGGCACAGCTGGTGGTGCTGGAAGCGATGAAGATGGAGCACAGCATTCGCGCGCCACACGCCGGGGTGATCAAGGCGCTGTATTGCCAGGAAGGCGAGATGGTGAGCGAAGGCAGTGCGTTGGTCGAATTGGAAGAAGCGTGAAATGAAGATCGGTCCTACGTGCTGCGAGGACCGATCTGACTAGAACCTGACTGTTGCCTGAACCACCACGCCGAGAATTCGGCACTCCTCGGTGAACAGGGCTTTCGGATACGTCGGATTGAGCGGGATCAGGTAACGCTGCCCGCCCTCTTCGATCAGCTTGCGAAATGTCGCTTCGGCGCAGTCGGACCATTGGGCGATCACCAGTTTCCCGGGCTCCGGCACGATCGCCGGGTCCACCAGGATCATCATGCCTTCAGCGATGCTCACCCCGGTGGGTGCGGTCATCGCGTCACCCACCACGACCAGCCAGAATGCCGCGCCCTGAGCGTGGTAATCCGTCAGTTCGAAGCGCGGTTTGCCGTAGACCGAAGGATCACCGTCACGCACCTCGGCCGGCTGGCGCCAGTCGCTGACAGGGTAGCGAAAGTACGGGTTGTACTTGTGCGCCAGGGGCATCTCGTCATCCTCCACGACGAGTGGCTCGCGAATCACCAGCACCACTTCGAGAAAGTCCATCCCGAGGGCTTTCAGCACGCGGTTCATATTGTCGATGCCGGGCTCGCGGCGTTTATTCAGCCAGTGACCCACGCCGCCCTGGGACATCCCGAGGCGGTCGGCGAGTACTTCTTGAGTGACCTTCAGTTCACTCATCTTGGCTTTGACTAACTCAATCCATTTATCCATGTGCGGCACCATACGTGGCGTCGCTGCGAGCAGCAAAACACAAATTGTAGTATTTAAATTCTCGTCACAAATACAGTACGTACTAGGATGGATTCACGGATCTGAATCTATCACGGAGCTTGCCATCGCCATGACGTTACCCAGCAATGACCTTACAGACTTGCATATCGACACCTCGCTGACCTCGCCAAAAGGCAATGCCGCCGCCCAGCGAGCGCTGGATTATTACTTGAAACCAAATGCGTCAGAAACGCCTGTCGAAGAGCGCTTTTTTGATGTGAACCCGGATATCAGCGCAGAAGAAGCGCTGGTCCACGCCTCGGACCTGTTGCGCTGCGCTGCTGCGACCGCACACGAGTCAGCCAGCAATCTGAACGGTGCGAGTCGGGATCTGGCGTTTTCAACGGTGCACATGATCGACATGGCCAAGGCAATGATTGATCGTTCGTTAAAAGGGCTTTCGAGCGTCTGAGGCAGACGCGCCTTTGGAGAGGACAGGAAAGAATTTTCCTATCGGGCAGATAAAATCATTTGACTTGCAAGCGAGAATGATTATTATTGCATGCAGCTGGTCGCGAGATCAGTCGATTGTCCAAGTGACCTTAGGTCGGTCTCCTGGACTATCTCCTCATCAGGCTAATCACGGTTTTTGACCCGGCTTTTTGCCGGGTCTTTTTTTTGCCAGTTATTCTGGCTTTACCTTCAGGCTAATGAAGTCTTTACGTGCTGCAAATTCGGTGGCGCGGATAATATCAAAAGAATATCGATTGGCAAGAGAAGCCCGGCATCATTGGGCCAAAACTAATGAAAAATAGCACTTGAGAATCAATCGCGCAGTCTCTAAGCTGCGTCGGCGTCATGGAGGACGCCCCCGCTCTACCCCGCAATTTCTGCCGGTTTCTCCCCTCCCTTGCGTGTAAAGTAGCAGCCATAAAAAATCATATTCAGGAATCGACTATGACCGTGGCTAAATCCTCTTTCGACATCAGCGCAAACTTCGACAGCGGCAATATTGAAGTGCTGGACATCAGCAACCCGCTGCAAGCGCTGCTGGCCATCAAGCCCGACACCCGCAGCCCTCATTTCCAGTGGTTCCACTTCAAGGCCAGCGGTCTGCACGTCGGCCAGGAGCATTGGTTTCGCCTGAACAACGCCAGCAAGTCTTCCTATAACAAGGCCTGGGACGGGTATCAGGCCGTGGCGTCCTACGATCACGTCAACTGGTTCCGCGTGCCGACCATTTTCGAAGGCGACTGCCTGCGCTTCAGCCTCGAAGCCACCGCCACCCATGCCTGGTTCGCTTATTTCGAACCTTACAGCCGTGGCCGTCATGACTGGTTGATCGAGCAGGCGCTGTCCAAGGCCGGCACCGAGTTGCTGGCCACCGGTAAAAGTGCTGAAGGACGTGATATTCAGTTACTGCGCAAAGGCACCGGCGCCGAAGGCCAGCGCAAGGTCTGGATCATTGCCCAGCAGCACCCCGGCGAGCACATGGCCGAGTGGTTCATGGAAGGCGTGATCGAACGCCTGGAAAAACACGACGACCCGGTGCTGAACAAACTCTTGGCCAGCGCCGACTTGTACCTGGTGCCCAACATGAACCCGGACGGCGCCTTCCACGGGCACTTGCGCACCAACGCCATGGGCCAGGACCTGAACCGCGCCTGGCAGAGCGCCAGTCAGGAGCTCAGTCCGGAAGTGCTGTTCGCGCAGCAGCAAATGGAAAAGTACGGCGTCGACCTGTTCCTCGACATCCACGGCGATGAAGAAATCCCTTACGTGTTCACTGCCGGTTGCGAAGGCAATCCGGGTTACACGCCACGGATCGAAAAGCTCGAAGAGCATTTCCGCAGCCACCTCAAACACCTGACCAAAGACTTCCAGACCAGGCACGGCTACACCCGCGACGAGCCGGGCAAAGCCAACATGACGCTGGCCTGTAACAGCGTCGGTCAGAAATTCGACTGCCTGTCGCTGACCCTGGAAATGCCGTTCAAGGACAACAACGACGCTCCGAACGTCCTGACCGGCTGGTCCGGCAAACGCTCGAAGCAGTTGGGCAAAGACATATTGACCACCGTTGCCGAGATGATCGACACCCTGCGCTGACCCTCGATCCGGTGTAGCAGCGAGCGCAGCGAGCGCGGAATGCGTCAGCTGCTACACCGGATCAGCCGCGATCCTTGCCGCGCAACATGCTGTCCAGCACGTCGTCGCGTCGGACCCAACCGTGAAACAACGCCGCCGCCAGGTGCAGCAGCACGGTCAGAAACAGCAGATACGCCAGATACCCATGAGCCTTGCGCAGAAACGCGAACACCTGGGCATTGGCTGGCAGAATCGACGGCAGCTGGATCGAATTGCTCAGCATCACCGGGTCACCGGCCGCTGAAATCATCGCCCAACCCAGCACCGGCAAAATAAACATCAGCGCATACAGCAAGACATGCGAAGCCTTGGCTGCCAGCACTTGCCAGCCCGGCAAATCCGCCGGCAGCGGCGGTTGGCGCGTGGAGAAACGCACCACCAGACGCACGATCACCAGCAACAGAATCGCAATGCCCAACGGTTTGTGCAGATGGATCAACCACTCATGGCGCTCGGACACCGAGGCCACCATGCCCGCGCCGATAAACAGCATCGCGATGATCATCAGCGCCATCAGCCAGTGCAGCAGCCGCGCCAACGGCGCGAAATGGTTCGGTTGAGCGCTCATTGATGAGCCTCCTGTTTTGCGTTGGCGGCAGGCAATTGGCTGACTTCACTGGTGCGGCGCAGGTAGGAGCTGGCATAACCGGCCGAACGGGCGGCGAGCAACGGGTCGTCGGAACCTTCGATACCGGCCGGCAATACCAGCGGGTCGTAGTTGATGTCGCGGCACTCGCCATCCAGCTGTGGCTGCGTGCGTTCAAGCACCAGAGTCCCGGCGTTCACCACTTTGCGCCCGTCAGGCCAGGCCTTGGACGCGTCGTTGACCGGATCACCCGCGTTCGCCAGGGTGATATTCAACTGCCAACGCAACGGTCCGGCAGACAAGCGCTGTACCAGGTCCTGCTCAAGAAAGTCGGCGCCTTCAGGCGCCTTGGCACCCGCCGCATCCTGCGCCACCGGCGTCATGCTCCAACGCACGGCCTGACGCTGACCCGCCGCGTTCACCAGGTAAAACGCATTGATGCTGTTGTAGGTCTCCGTCGCATAGCTGGCAGAAGGCTTGGCGGTTTTGATCCAGGCCAGGAACGGCGCTGCTTCCGGGTGCGCGCCAAAGAATGCCGGCACCGCCGCAGGATCAGGTTTACCGGTGGCCGGAACCGGTGATTGCGCCTGCTGCAACTGATAGAACGCCTCGGGCGTGCCCACCGGGAACACCGGCATGCTGTTCATCCCGGTGCGCCATTGCTGGCCGTTGGCCTGGGTAAAACGCAACGCCATGCTGCGAATCGGCACGGCGGTGTCAGGCGCATACGGGCTGCCCGCCGGCAGCGCGAGACGCCCGACCACCGGGGTCTGCGCCTCATTGAACACTTGCGCAGTGGAATAGGTGCGCGCCTCGCCGCTGCTCTCGAAATGGCCGATCACGCACACGCCTTTGGCGTGGTTACGCCGAAAGCCCGGGTGCACGCCGTTGTTGGTTTCCAGCACATTGATCAGTTTTTTCGGCGTCAGCCGTTGTGGGTCGAATGTCCCGTTGACGTAGGCAAACGCCCCGGCAACGGCGGCAACGACCACGCCGATGCCGGCCAGGCGCAACATCAGGCTTGCGGTACTCAGCGGTGGCCGGGTGGGCGGTGATGAACGATCTACCATGAATGACTCCAGGCCCATCGGCCACAAGTGAGAAGAACCAAGCAGACGAACGCCACCACGCTTTATTCCATCGGCCGGTATTTATTTTTTCGGGCGTGGAATAACCTCCAATGCCGGGCGTCCTCCTAGTCCAGCGTAGTGACTAGTCAGAAACTCATGAACGATATCGACGAACAACTAAGAGAAATCATTCCCAGGCTGCGCCGTTTTGCCGTGTCGTTGACGCGCAATCCCAGCAGCGCCGACGATCTGGTGCAGTCCTGCCTGGAGCGCGCATTGTCGAGCTGGGGTGACAAGCGGCCCGAGGGCGACCTGCGCGCGTGGCTGTTTTCGATTCTGTATCGGCAATTTCTCGATGCGCATCGCCGCTCCCGCCGTTATGCGCGGATGCTCGAATTTTTTACCGGCCGTGACGATGCCCAGCCTTCGGTCGAGCGCACCGTTATCGCCCGATCCACGCTTGAAGCCTTTGATCGACTCAGCACGGAACAGCGCGCGTTACTGCTCTGGGTGTCGGTCGAAGGGTTGAGCTACAAAGAGGTCGCCGAGATTCTCGACGTCCCGACCGGCACCGTAATGTCCCGTCTGTCACGCGCCCGCCAGGCCTTGCGCCAACTCAGCGACGGTGAAATCACCAGCCCTTCTCTGCGGATACTCAAATGATCAGCATGCCCCCAAGCGAGCGTGACCTGCACGCCTACGTCGATCACCAACTGAGCGAAGTCGACCGACGCCTGGTCGAGACGTACCTGGCCAGCCATCCGGAAATGGCCGCCCAAGTGCGCGCCTGGCAGCAGGACGCCCAGCAATTGCGTGCAGCGTTAAGTGGCGCGCTGCACCAACCCGCCAACCCGGACCTCGATCCGGCACTGATTCGCCAGCGCATCAAACGCCAATCCCGCCGTCATCTGGCCAGCGCGGCGGTGCTGTTGATTGCGGTGAGTGTCGGCGGATTGAGCGGTTGGCAGGCGCGGGAAATGACGCTGGTCAGTCCTCAGCTACCGATGGCCGACGCCATGCAGGCGTATCGCTTGATCGCCCAGCAGGGCATCCTGCCGGCGGATTACAAAGTCAGTGACGACGGCGATATGCAAGGCTGGCTCGACCATTATTTCAGCCGCGCCAATCGCTTGCCGGACCTGACCGGTTCGGGCTTCAAACCGGTCAGCGGTCGCTTGCTCAGCACCGAGCAAGGACCGGCGGCGATGGTGGTGTACGAGGATCAGGGCGGTCACAAAATCAGTTTTTACGTGCGCCCCCCAGGACCGAAAAACACCTTCCTGCCGCGTGGCAGTCGCAGCGATGGCGAGTTGCAGGCCGAGTATTGGTCGGGCGCCGGTTACAACTACGCGATGGTCAGCCCCAGCGACACGGAAGCGGCGAAAATGCTCAAGCAAACCACGCAGTTCTGATTTCAGCGCACTCCCCTGTGGCAGCGGGCTTGCTCGCGACGGCGACGGCACATTCGGCAGAGCGGGTGGCTGACGCAACGCTTTCGCGAGCAAACCTGCTGCCACAGTCGGATCAAAACCCGACATCCAGCACCACGCTGTCCAGGTACGTGCCGGCGGGCGGTGTGGTCTGGTCGGTGTAGATTTTCGCGTTGTAATTGAAGACCTGACTGCCCGTCCCCAAGCCGTTGCCGGGGTTGACCTCGGCGTCGGAACTGGCACGGCGCGCACTGCCGACACTGCCCCAGCGAGTCGTTCCGGCGCTTTTGAAGATGTCATACGCCAGGTAGTTACCGGCGGAAATCATCCGGCGTCGGCCACCGACGCTGAGCGCTTGCTGACCATCACTCAAGCCCACGGTGTAGGCGCTGCCTTTGGTGCAGGCCAGGTTGATGGTCTGGCCCGTCACCGCGCTGAACGCGCTGATGACCGGCGCACTGCCGAAGTTGATGTTCGGCGCGGTGATCGTGCAGTCGTTGGCCACGGTCATGTTGACCGTCAGCGTGGTGTTGCCGCTGTTGATGTCGCGGCCCAGGCACACGCTGCCAATACCGATGCCGGAGCAATAATTCCAGCTCCAGGCAATGCTCAGCGTTTCGCTGTAGATCCCCGCCGCCACGTTGCTGCCGAGGGTCGTGCCCAGGTAGATCGGCGCGGTCTTGGGCACGACGCTTCCCAGCAATCCCAACGCATCGATGATGCCGTTGCGCGCAAAGTCGAACGCCACGCCACGGGTGATCGGGTAACTGGTGCTGTTATCGGCGTACAAGGTGTAGCTGATGATGTCGCCGGTCGGCCCCTTCAATCCGCTTTGAGTCGAGGTCACCGTGGCGTAGAAATGGTCGGTGTTGGTCAGCAACGACAGCAGCGAACCGGTACAGCTCAACCCGGCATTGGGGGTGGAACTTGGCTGCGATGTAGTGCGTACGGCAATCGAACTCACCGAGCCGAATGCCACCGGCGTAGTCGAGACCGCCGAGCACAACGCCCACGCCGATCCGGGCAGCCAGAGCACCCAAGGCAGCATCCACCTCAAGGCCTTCATTGGCACACCAACGGACCGATCAGCGGAATCTGATCCTGGTTCAGGTCGACGGCAAATTGCACCCGACAGGTTTGGCCGTCGGCCAGGGTTACACGCAGACTGTTTTGCTGTTGCAGGTTTTCCAGGTACACCAGACCGTCCCAGCCGACCACGGTTTGCGTGCCACTCTGCTCATGCACCACGCCGCTGCCCAACGGCAGATCGTGCTGCTGCGTATCGACCAGGACGATGCTCGCCGCGATCACCCGGCTCAGCGGGAACTCGAGCAAATAGCCGCTGCCACGACGCACCGCAATCCGCTGCTCGACGTTCGGGCTGCGCACGTTGGCCGGCAGGTTCAGCGGATCGATCTCATATTTGCCCCGGTAATACGCGCTGCTCCACGGCACCAGCAGATGGCCGTTGCGGTCGGTCTTGCCAACCTGCTGGTTTTCATAACGCACTGGAATGTTCGCGTAACCGTCGGTGCTGACCACCACAAAGGCATCGTCGATCCGGTTGGCGGCAAACACTTGCTTGTCCATCCACACCAGCGAGCCGCTGGCATCGGCCCAACGGGTTTCGGCGTCGCTGTTGCCATACACGCCGGCCTGCAACTGCACCGACTGCAGGCGCCAAGTCATGTCGGCCTGGCGGTAATCCGGGCCGTCGCCCTGGGCATAACCGAGGTTGAAGCCCACCCCGCCTTCGGTCGGCACCGCGCGACTGTAATTGACCCGTTGCTGGGTTTGCCCGGTTTTACTGCGCTCGCTGCTGATCGCCAGGCTGCCGCGCAGATCGAACGGAATCACCAGTTGCGCCTGCACCGCCCAGTTGCTGTCGCCGATCTCGCGGTTGGCCGACAGGTAGAAACTGCTGCTGCGCCACAGCGGTTTGCTCCAGGTCAGGTTGAGCAGGCGGGTACGTGAGTCGTCCGCCGCACGCACGTCGAAATAACCGGCACCGAGGCTGCCCCACGAATCAAGGTTGAGGCTCAGGGTCGCTTGTTCGCTGCGTTTACTGAGGCTGGTGTACGGGCTGTCGATGACGGTCAGGTCGGCGTATTGATCGCGGCGTTGCAGGCGTTGATAGGAAAAACTGTAGCGCTGGCTGCTGTATTGATAGCCCAGGCTCAGTTGCTGACCGCTGTCACCGTCGAACTGACTTTGGCTGAGCGCAGTGTTCAGCACGCCGAAATTGCCCAGCCGCAGGTTGCCGCCCAAACCGCCGAGCGTCAGCGCGCCCGAGGCTTCGGCGTGGCTTTCAAGGGTGAAGCTGTCGCTTACGCCGTAGCGCAAACTGCCGGAGGTGACGCCGGAACCGTAACCGAAATCGCGCAGGCCGTAATCACGGCGCAGGGTCCCGGCGGCCACGGAAAAATCACTCAAGCCCTTTTGCAACAGACTGCTGGTGACGTAGAACGGCACCGTGGTCGACACCTGGCGACCCAACGCATCGGTCGTTACGACCACGGCTTCGCCGGCACCGTTGATGAACGGAATGTTGGTCAGTGTGTAGGGGCCGGGTTGCAGCTCGGCGCTGCTGGATTTGTAGCCGTTGATGAACAGGTCCACCGAGGACGGGACCGCCGCTTCGCCGGCAAACTGCGGCAGCGGATAGGTCACCAGGTCCGGGCGCACGCCGAAGTCCCGCGACACTTGCACACCGCCCAGGCGCACCGAACTGCTCCACGGCAAGGCGCCGCTGACCAAGTCCCCGGCCTCGTAGGTCAGCAGTCGCTCGTCATCGGAATAACGCCAGATGGTGTCGTAACGCAGGTAACCATTGTTCAGCGTGCTGACCGCATCTCCCGAGAGTGTGCGGCGGTATTGCCCGGTGTTGGACAGCGTGCCCCAGCTGTCAAACAACCGTACTTCGTTCCAGGCGGCGATGTAGGTGCCGGCGTCGTCGGTGTCATTGAGGTACAGGTCGTAGTTGAACAAGGCACCGAAACTGCTCAACGCCGGGGTTCGCGGGTAGGCTTCGCGGTTGCCGACAAACTGTTCCGGCAACCAGTCCGGTGGCACGTTGAGCAACAGCCGCTGAGCACCGCTGTCGTACTCGCTGTGCAAGCCCGGCAGGCTGTCGAGATCGACTTCAGCGCCGATGTTTTCAGGCAGTTTGATGCCGGTTTGACGCAACGCGCTGGCCGGCAGAAAGAGTCGCCCACCGCGTTGATCCACCGCTACCACGCGTCCGGTGTTCATTTGATTGACCACCAATTCCAGAAATAACTGCGCATCGGCGACGGCCTCCATGCCGCTGGGTGGCGGCGGCAAATCACCGGCCACCGTTGGCGGGGCCGACACGGCCCAATACACGCAGCTGACGGCCCACAACAAACGCTGGAAACTTCGAGCCACACCTTGGCTCATTACCGATGCATGTCCGTCAATGGACCTTGTCCTCCCTTGGCCTGCCCGATGCCGGTAGCCGCTGCCGAGCCTGCAAAAAGCTGCGTTCGGCCCCGCAGCAGCTACCGGTCAACGCGCTGGCGTAATGCTCTGAACCTGCGGCGCCCCATTGACCCGCACTTGCAGGGCCGGATCGCCAGCAATCGGCCCCGGCGCGGGCCAGCGCATGATGGCGCCCGGCAACACGTAACCGAGCAAACCGTCCACCAGCGGTTTGCTCTGGCCGCCCTGTTTGAGCGCCACATCGGTCAGCCGCGCATGCACCGCGCCCTGATTACGCACTTCCACGTACGGGTGACCGTCCACTGCCACCGTGCGCCAGCTCAGGTCCGGCAGGCCCACACCTTTGGGATCGCGTTTGCGCGTGGTGTCTTCCCGGCTCCACAAGCCGACGCCGTAGGCAAACAGCGGTACCGAGTAGCGCATCTGGAAACGGATCGCCGCTGCGGTCTTGCCGTCTTCGGCGGCCGGCGGTTTCGCCGAGGGAATTTCATCGATGATGATGCGATACGCCAGCTCCTGGCCCGGTGGAATCTCTCGGGTCCGGGTCAGGCGCACCAGTTGTTTCTGACCGGGTTCGATCTTCGCCACCGGCGGGCTGCCGATCACGTCACGCTGGTTCTGGTACTGGTCGTTGAAGCCACTCTGACTCCAGGCAAATACGCGGATCTGCAAATTGGCGGTTTCGTTACCACGGTTTTCCAGCCACAGGGCACTGGCCTGTTGATCGGCCTCCAGCACCGGATCGATCGGCCAGATCAACACCGAACTGGCGGCCTGCACCTTTGCCGCCCCGAGCAGCACCATCGCCAACACCGAACAACGCATCCCCGGTGACCACATTTGCCTCTCCTTATTCAAACGCCGCATTACCACGACAGCTGCACTTGCAGCACATCGCTGTACGTCCCCCCAGGCTGATTGCCCGGCAATGACACCTGGCCGTAAATCGGCAGGCTGATGTTGTTGGCATCGGTGTAGGCCACCGCGACACTCTGGCCGATCCCCAGGCTCTGGCTGTAAGCCGAATCGCGAAACAACTGATACGCCACGCGGTTGGTCCCGGTGGTCAGCTGCAAGTGCCGTCCGCTGCTGTTGTATTTGCCGCCATCGACGGTCATGTTCATCGTCACTCCCGGCGTGCATTGCAATTGCACACCACCGGTCAAGGCCACCTTGACGATGCTGGTGGACAAAGCCGATTGGCTGCCGAAGTTGAGGCTGCCGTAATTCGATACCCCACCCACCACCAGGCAGCCGGCGGTGACGGTAGCGCTGACCTGGAAACTCTGGCTGGTCACCGCCGCCAACGGCAGCGGCACACTCCCCGCACACAGCAGGATCAGCGCCGCACAGTCATGGCGGACCATGGCACTAGAACGTCAGTTCGACGGCGACGGTGTCGGTGTAGGTGCCAGCCGGCAGACCGGCCTTGCCCACGGCTTTGCCGTAAATATTCACGGTCTGCGCCACGCCGGTACTGGCGGCGAGGTTGATCACCCCGTCAATCGCCAGAATCTGCGAATGCCCGGCGTCGGTGTACAGGTCGTAGGGCACGAAGTTGCCGCTGCCATCGGCCAGCGCCCGGGAGCCACCGGGCGACAATCCGTCATGGGCGCCTGCCCTTACTTTCACTGCGGGCGTGGTGCCGCTGGAGCACAGAATCGACAACGCCCCGCCGCCACCGCCGAGCACCTGCGCATCGGCCTCGGTGAACAGGCTGTTGGCGGTGCCGAAGTTCAGCGCGCCGAAGTTCAGGCCGCTGGACCCACCGGCGCCATTCACCTGACAGCTGCTGATCAGAATCAGGCTGGAGGTGATCTGGCCGGTGACCGTGGTGGCAGCCATGGCACTGGATGCCAGCGTCAGGCCGAGCAATGACAAACCTATCCTTGTTACGAGCATGTGCATGGTGTCCGTCCTCTACGGGTTACCAATCCAGCGTGACCGTCAGGGTGTCGGTATAGACCCCTGCCGGTAACGCACGGGTATTCGCCACCACCGAGCCAAATACCGGAATCGGTACCCGGGCCCCGCTGGTGACGGCGAAATTGTGTTGTTGGCCGATGCTGTAGCTCCGGCTACCGGAGGCATCGAGGAACAATTGATACGGGATGGTCTGGTTGCCGTTGCTCAGGCGTCGCGTGGTGCCGTCGCCGTGAGCGCCGCCGTCGATGGTGACGGTGAACCCGGTGACCGACGGATTGCAGGCGATGTTCAATTTGTCGCTGCCGTCTTCACTCAGGCTGCTTTTGAGCGGGCGGTTCCAGGTCGGCCCTTGCAGACCGAAATCCAGCGTGCCGAAGTCGCTCACGGGGCTGCCGGGCGTGGCGCCATTGCTCACTTCGCAGCCGGCGATGATGGTCAGCCGCGCGTGAATCTGCCCGCTGACGGCTGCTTGTGCGTCGTCAGTCAGTAACGTCAATGCCCCCATGGCCATAACCATCCAGTGTTTGCTGGTCATCCCGTCAATTCCATTTGCTCACCAGGTGACCGTCACTTTCACCAGATCCGAATAGCGGCTGACTCGAGGTATTTCGGCCATCCGGTCGATGCGTGCATACAACGGCAAATCCACCGAACCGGAGTCCGGCACGCGACCACTCAGCGGGACATTCACCGCCAGCGGGATCCGCCGCGCAGGGTCCTGGTAGAGCCAATAAGGAATGGGTTTGCTGTCGGCGGAACCCGCCAGGTAGCGCACGTCGCCAACACCGCCATGCAGGCCGCCGTCGACGCGTAATTGATAAGGGGTGTCCGGGTTGCATTCGAGCCTGGGCAATCGCTCGTTCAGCAGTGCCGCGCCCAACGGCCCGGCCGGGTCATCCAGACGCGCCGTACTGCCGAAGTCGAGTACGCCCAGTTGCTCAACCCCGGCATTGCGTTGTTGCCCTACCAACTGACAGCCACGCTGGACGTCGACGCGCACTTCAACCTGGAGTTCTGCGGCCCACGCCTGCGAACCGAGCATGACGCCCACGACTGCCAATACCATAAATCCATTCACGGCCCCATTCCTTATGAGGGGTGGCTTCCACAATGAGGTTAGCCACGCAAACGGAAATCGCCAGTCTCACCGGACGATTGGATCCAGCTTACATGTGTGATTTTGTGTCGAATGGCAGGAAAAATGCCGGCATGACCGGCGGAAAAAACACGCCGATAACCGCACGGTTCACGCGCGTGAACCACCGTTACTGGTCGAGACGACTGGCAGGAAAATTACCCGTCTGGTTACACTACGCCGCCGCTGCTCGGGGAGCCGGCCTGATCAATACGGGGTGACATGACAGTGGCAACTCGACCGCCCAGCCGTTCACCACTGACGCCACGCTGGCCTGCGCTGCGTCAGTGGTTTGCCAAGGGGTCGGCTGCGCCCGCCAAAGGTGCGGCGACCGGCCGGGTGATTCACGACTACTTCCGCCAAAACGCCCATGCCCAGGGTTACACCCTCAGCCATAGCCAGCGAAGAGTGATCGACTGCATGGCACAGCACGCCACGGCACTGCTCGGGAAATCGGTAAAAAACCTGCCCGGACTTTATTTGCACGGCGCCGTCGGTCGCGGCAAGAGCTGGCTGCTCGACGGGTTTTTTCAGGCCATCCCGATCGAACACAAGCAACGCCTGCACTTCCATGAGTTTTTTGCCCGGTTGCATCAAGGCATGTTCGCCCACCGCGACCAGCCCGATGCATTGGCGTTTGCCCTTGATGAGCAGTTGAGCGGCTGTCGCGTGTTGTGTTTCGACGAGTTCCATGTGCACGACATCGGCGATGCAATGCTGATCACGCGGCTGTTCAAGGCGCTGTTCCAGCGCGGCATTCTGCTGCTGGTGACGTCCAACTACCCGCCGGAAGGGTTGCTGCCCAACCCGCTCTATCACGCGCGTTTCAAACCGGTGATCGACCTGATCCATGGGCGCATGCAGGTCATGGAAGTCGGCGGCCCGCATGACTATCGCAGCCAGATGCGCACCCACGCGCAACAGCTTTTCACCCAGGGCCGATACGTCTGGCCCGGTAGCGCGGCGCAACGGCAAGCGTTGAAACTGCCGAGGCACATCACGCCAGCGTTGCAGTTGGCCGTCGGCACCCGGCACCTGCAGGCGCGTCACTGCGCCGATCGAACCATCGTGTTCACCTTCGCCGACCTCTGCGATTACCCGACTGCGGTGATGGATTATCTGGAGCTGTGTCGGCGTTTCGACCACTGGATCATCGACGAACTGCCGAACCTGGCCGACTGTTCGATGGCGGCCCGGCAACGCTTCATTAATCTGATCGACGTTTTGTACGATCAGGACAAGCACCTGACGCTGCTCGGCCAGCACTCGTTGTGCGAAAGCCTGGGTGGCGATGCCATCGACCTCGCACGCACGCGCAGCCGCTTGGGTCAGTTGATGGAAGTACGCGCGCCAGCCTGACGGCTTTGCCGTTATCATGTCGCCCATTTCGGGGCCCGGTGCCCTCCTCTCGAACAATGGCGAACCCGTTCATGGATACCCTTGCCCAACTGCGCGCCGGCCAACTGTCGGGCATTTCCCGCCTGGACCTGTCCTGCGGCCTGACCGAATTCCCCCGGGAAATCTTCGAACTGGCCGACTCGCTGGAGGTGCTCAACCTCAGTGGCAACGCCTTGAGCAGCCTGCCGGACGACCTGCATCGATTGACCCGTTTGCGCGTGTTGTTCTGCTCGGACAACCTGTTTACCGAACTGCCCGCCTGCCTCGGTCAATGCGCCGCGCTGACGATGATCGGCTTCAAGGCCAACGCCATTGAACACGTGCCGGCCGCCGCGCTGCCGCCGCTGTTGCGCTGGCTGATCCTCACCGATAACCGCATCAGTGAACTGCCCGCAGCCTTGGGTGAACGCCCACGCCTGCAAAAACTCATGCTCGCCGGTAACCGTTTGCAGCAGTTGCCCGAAAGCCTGAGCCAGTGTCATCGCCTCGAATTGATCCGCATCGCTGCCAATCAGTTGCGCGAGTTACCCGAGTGGTTGTTGGCCCTGCCGAGCCTGACGTGGCTCGCCTACGCCGGTAATCCGCTGGAAACCGAAGCGGATGCGGCGGCACTCGACGCCACGCCGACGATTAGCTGGGCGCAACTGAGCCTTGAAAAGAAACTTGGAGAAGGCGCTTCCGGGGTCATTTATCAGGCGCTGTGGAAGCAGGCAACGCCGGTCGCGGTGAAACTCTATAAAGGCGAGATGACCAGCGACGGTTCGCCGTTGCATGAGATGAACGCCTGCATCACCGCCGGCCTTCACCCGAACCTGATCCGCGTCGAAGGCCGGATCATCGGCCATCCAGAGCAACAGGCCGGGCTGGTGATGCAACTGATCGACCCGAGTTATCGCAACCTCGCCGGATTGCCCAGCCTGGCCTCCTGCACCCGCGATGTGTATGCCGACGACATCCGGTTCAGTGCCGGCGTGGCGTTGCGCATTGCCAGCGGCATTGCGGCGGTGGCGGAACATCTGCACAACCAGGGCATCACCCACGGCGACCTCTACGGCCACAATATTATGTGGAACGAGCACGGCGATTGCCTGCTGGGGGATTTTGGCGCGGCGTCGTTCCATGCGACCTCGGACAGCGTGGAAAGCCGTGCGCTGCAGCGCATCGAGGTGCGGGCATTCGGGGTGTTACTGGGGGAATTGCTGGCGCGCATCGACTCGGGTTTGAGTGATGACGGGCGTGGACAGTTGGAGGCCTTGCAACAGCGCTGCTGTCAGCCGGAGGTGCTACAGCGACCGGGGTTTGGCGAGATAGGGCAGATATTGGCCTTGTTCAACTCCCGCTAGAAAACACGAAGCTGTGGTGAGGGGGGCTTGTTGTGATGGGGGGGGCTGTTGTGGTGAAGGGGCCTGTTGTTGTGAGGTGGCCTGTGTGGTGAAGGGGGCTGTTGTTGTGAGGTGGCCTGTGTGGTGAAGGGGCCTGTTGTTGTGAGGTGGCCTGTTGTGGTGAACGGGGCTGTTGTGGCGAGGGGGCTTGCCCCCGTTGGGTTGCGTAGCGACCCTGAAAGCGACGACTGCTGCGCAGCCGAACGGGGGCAAGCCCCCTCGCCACAACAAGCCCTTCACCACAACAAGGCCCGTCACTTCGACAAGCACCCTTGCCACAACGAGCCTCCTTGCCAAAGGTAGATTGAGGTCGGTTACCCCGCCAGGCCTACAAACATATCCTGCACATCATCATGGTTATCCAGGCCTTCCAGGAACGCCTCGACTTCCGCCATCTGCTCATCGCTCAAACCGCTCACCGGGTTTTTCGGCTGGTAACCCAGCTTGGCCGACAACACGGTAAAACCTTGCTCAGGCAGGGCTTTCTGCACCGAGTCGAGGTCCGCGGGCTCGGTCAGGAACAGGGTGGTGCCCTCTTCGTCGCCCGGCTCGAAATCCTGGGCGCCGGCTTCAATGGCGGCCATTTCCGGATCGGCGCCAGGGCTGTCCGGGGACGCCTCGATCATGCCGACGTGGTTGAAATCCCACGCCACCGAACCGGAGGCACCGAGCTGGCCCTTGCGGAAGGCCACGCGGATTTCAGCCACGGTGCGGTTGATGTTGTCGGTCACGCATTCAACGATCAGCGGCACCTGATGCGGGGCGAAGCCTTCGTAGGTCACGCGATGGTATTGCACGGTTTCGCCGAGCTGGCCGGAGCCTTTCTTGATCGCGCGTTCCAGGGTTTCGCGGGGCATCGAAGCTTTTTTAGCCTGTTCCACCACCAGGCGCAGGTGCGCGTTGGTAGCGACATCGGCACCGTTACGCGCAGCAATGGTGATTTCTTTCACCAGTTTGCCG
>NZ_JBNNWE010000085.1:0-26146 GCF_050280905.1 Pseudomonas sp. NPDC086278 | reverse complement strand
ACGCTGCGGGCGTTGCTCGATCAGGCATTACAGGCGCATCACATTGAATTGCAGGCGATCAAGGCCTTGGCCAGCATCGATCTGAAACGCGATGATCCAGGTTGTTCAGCGCGACCGTGATCGGTTGCGAATCACCGCTGGAGAACACCACGCCGAACAGGAAGTCGTTCCAGATCTGGGTGAACTGCCAGATCAGGCAGACCATGATGATCGGGGTGGACATCGGCAGGATGATCAGACGGAAGATGGTGAAGAAACCCGCGCCATCCAGCCGCGCGGCCTTCACCAGTGCATCAGGAAAACTCACGTAGTAGTTGCGGAAAAACAGCGTGGTGAACGCCAGGCCGTAAACCACGTGCACGAACACCAGGCCCGTGGTGGTGCTTGCCAGGCCCATCTTGCCGAGGGTGAACGAGGCCGGCAGCAGGACGGTCTGGAACGGCAGGAAGCAACCGAACAGCAGCAGGCCGAAGAACAACTGCGACCCACGAAAGCGCCACATCGACAGCACATAGCCGTTCAACGCGCCGATGGCGGTGGAGATCAATACCGCCGGGACGGTGATCTTGATCGAGTTCCAGAAATACCCGTCGACCGTGCCCCAGGCCTTGATCCAGCCAATGCCGCTGACCACGGTCGGCCAGCTCAGCAGGTTGCCGGTGTTGATGTCTTCCGGTGTCTTGAAACTGGTGAGCAGCATGACCACCAGCGGTATCAGGTACAGAAAGACCGCCAGGATCAGCACGGCGTAGATCGCGATGCGACTCAGGCTGATAGAAGGTTTGGCAGCGAAACTAGTCATGGCGCTTGGTCCTCAGCTCGGAGTACAGGTAAGGCACGATGATTGCGAGAATCGCACCGAGCATCAGAATTGCACTGGCCGAGCCCATGCCCATCTGGCCGCGACTGAAGGTGAAGGAATACATGAACATCGCAGGCAGGTCGGAGGAATAACCCGGGCCACCGGCGGTCATTGCTGCCACCAGGTCGAAACTCTTGATCGCGATGTGAGCGAGGATCATCACGGCACTGAAGAACACCGGACGCAGGCTTGGCAACACCACTTTGAGGTAAATGCGCGGCATGCTCGCGCCATCGATCTGGGCGGCACGGATGATCGATTGGTCGACGCCGCGCAAACCGGCGAGGAACATCGCCATGATAAAGCCCGAGGCTTGCCAGACCGCCGCAATCACCAGGCAATACACCACGCGATCCGGGTCGATCAGCCAGTCCAGGCGGAAGCCTTCCCAACCCCAGTCACGCAACAATTTGTCCAGGCCCATGCCCGGGTTGAGCAGCCATTTCCAGGCGGTACCGGTGACGATCATCGAGAGCGCCATCGGGTACAGGTAAATGGTGCGGATAAAACCTTCGCGACGAATGCGCTGGTCAAGAAAGACCGCCAGCAGCACACCGATCACCAGCGTGATGCCGATGAACATGCCGCCGAATACCGCGAGGTTCTTGCTTGCTACCCACCAGCGGTCGTTTTCGAACAGTCGCTGGTACTGCGCCAGACCCGCCCATTTGTAGGTCGGCAGAAAGGTCGAAGTGGTGAACGACAGCACGAACGTCCACAGGATATAGCCATAGAAGCCCACCAGAACGATGAACATGCTCGGCGCGAGTACCAGTTTGGGTAGCCAGCGCTGCAATGCATCGAACGGCGAGGCCTTGCTGAACACAGCAACAGAACTCATGGGGAAATCCAGTACGTAGGAAAAGGGTTACAAGCGCATCCCGTCGTGGGAGTGGGCTTGCTCACGAAAGCGGCGTGTCAGGCAACTCTGCATGAACTGACACGAAGCCTTCGCGAGCAAGCCCGCTCCTACAGGGGCGCGGTGTTAAGCGTTACTTGGCAGACTTGACCGCCGCGCCGAGTTTCTTGGCGGCGTCGGCCGGATCGGCTTTCGGGTCGTTGATGAAGTTGGTGACAACGTCAAAGAACGCGCCCTGTACAGCCAATGTGGTCGCCATGTTGTGCGCCATGCTCGGCTGCAAGCCGCCGGTCTTGGCATCATCCAGGAAGTCCTTGGCCGCTTTCTGGGCGCACTCGTCGAAACCGAGCTTGTCCATTTCGTGGAGCATGTCGTTGCGAACCGGGATCGAGCCTTTGTTGATGCTGAAGACTTTCTGGAAGTTCTCACCCATTACGATCTTGGCGATATCTTGCTGGGCGGCAGCGGTGCCCGCGTCTTTCTGCTTGAACACGGCCAGGGAGTCGATGTTGTAAGTGAATGCCTTGTCGGTGCCCGGGAACGCTACGCACTCGTAGTCCTTGCCGGCGATTTTCTTGGCTGCCGTCCTCACACTCTTGGCCCAGTCACCCATGATCTGCATGCCGGCCTTGCCGTTGATGACCTTGGCCGCTTCCAGGTTCCAGTCCTGGCCCTTGCCGTCGGCGTCCATGTAGGTCGCGACTTTCTTCAGCTCGGTGAGCGACTTGACCATTTCAGGACCGGTCAGGGCAGCGTTGTCCAGGTCGACCAGGGCTTTCTTGTAGCCGTCGGCACCCATGACCGAAAGAACCACCGCTTCGAACACGGTGCTGTCCTGCCAAGGCTGGCCGCCGTGGGCAAGCGCAATGAAACCGGCAGCTTTCAGCTTGTCGCCGGCTGCGTAGAATTCTTCAAGGGTGGTCGGGGCTTTTTCGATGCCGGCTTTCTTGAAGACTTCCGGGTTGATCCACAGCCAGTTGACGCGGTGAATGTTCACCGGCACGGCCACGTAATTACCTTCGTACTTCACGGTATCGGCGACTTTCTTGTCGAGCAGGCTGTCCCACTTCTCCGACTTGGCGACCTCTTTCAAGACCTCGGTGTCGAGCAGGCCGGTGGACGCCCATTCCTGAATGTCCGGACCTTTGATCTGCGCGACGCCTGGCGGGTTACCGGCCACGGCGCGGCTTTTCAGTACGGTCATGGCTGTGGCACCGCCACCGCCGGCGACAGCACCGTCCTTCCAGGTGAAACCGTCTTTTTCGACTTGGGCCTTGAGGACATCGACTGCGGCTTTTTCGCCACCGGACGTCCACCAGTGAACGACTTCTACCGATCCTTTGGAATCGGCGGCAAGCGCACTGAGGGGGAATGCAGAGACAGGAAGCAATGAGGCAAGAGAAATGACAGTCGCGAGGCGAGAAATCGCATTCATCTAGAATTACCTTTCTTGTTGTTATGCATGCAAGTCTGGAGCTTGCGCTGCATGGATTTTAAACAGGAGTCATCCCGTCGCAGGTAACGAAGGGACGCGTGAATGTCACCGCATGGTTACACAGGAACGCCCTGGGACAACCGCCCCAAGGCCGTTGCCATGCTGGGCGCCAGTGGCAGGCGCGGAATCAGCACCGCTTGCCAGGCGTGATACAGATCAGGTTTGCCGCCCCAGATGTCGGCACTCGGACGGTTCTGCGGGTCGAGTTCGTGGTGCCAGCTACCGTCGCAGCGGTCGATGAAATGACTGTCACAGAATTCCCAGAACAGCCGGTACCAGCGCTCGTATTGCTCATCGCCCGTGCGTTTGAGCAAGGCGCTGGCGGCGGCACTGGCTTCGCAATGGGTCCAGTGCAAGCGATGGCGAACCACCGCGCGATTATCCCAGTCGAGGGTGTAGACGATCCCTGGAAGCCCGTCGACGTCCCAGCCGTGACGGCAGTTGTGGTCGAAGAGTTTTTGCGCGTCGGTGGCGAGCCAACCGGGCGTGAGCATCCCGGCCCGCACCCGCGCGGCTTCGAGGTGCAGCAGCAGCCGCGCCCATTCAAAACCGTGGCCCGGCGTGGTGCCGTAAGGCCGGAAACCGTCGGCCGGGTTGTCGTGGTTGTATTCGCGCAGCGGTTGCCAATAGCGGTCGAAGTGCTCGACCACCAGGTAATCGTTGGCGGCGGCGTGACCATGAATCAGCCGCTCGACGATGCGCTGAGCGCGGCACAGCCAGCGGTTGTCACCGGTGACATCGGCCAGTGCGAGGAAGGCTTCGGTGGCGTGCATGTTGCTGTTGGCACCGCGATAACTCTCCTCCTCGCTCCAGTCGCGGTTGAAGGATTCGCGCATAGCGCCCTCCTCCTCGCTCCAGAAATGGCGGTCGATGATTTGGGTCGCATCGTCGAGCAACGCCTGGGCGCCGGGTCGTTGCGCAACCACCGCGGAACTGGCGGCCAGAGCGACGAACGCATGCAGGTACGCAGCCTTGTCGGTGTTGTCATCGCGGTGATGCGCAACTGCAAACCAGCCGCCGTGCTCGGCATCGCGCAACGGCCCGCTGAGCGCTTTGATGCCGTGATCCACCAGCCCGGCAAACCCCGGCAGCCCCTGAATATGCGCCATGGCGAAGCTGTGCGTCATGCGCGCGGTGTTCATGGTTTCGGCGTGGGCATCGGCCGGGAGGCGGCCCTGTTCATCGAGGTTGCCGAAACCTTCAGGCAGCCTCGAAGCCTTGGCGAACGCCAGCAGGCGCAGGCCTTCGGCGGCGAGCCATTGCTGGTGGGCAGGCGCGTTCAGCCAACTGCTGAAGGCCGGTTGAAAGGTGTCCATGGGGTGCCTTTTTTGTTGTTTTGACTGGAGGGCAGTCTAAACAACGGGCGACGCCGGGCTTGTAACGAAGCGGGCGAGTTATGTCACCGGCTTGTGACATTAACCTCAATGCTGCACTGAGTGATGTCTGCACTGAGTGATATCAGTGGAGAGTGGATGCCCGTGGCGAGGGGGCTTGCCCCCGTTGGGGCGCGCAGCGGCCCCGCTTTAACTAAGGGAGCCGCTACGCAACCCAACAGCGACAAGCCCCCCCCTCACCACCGGTCAATCAATCGATCGCGGCAACTGCAACGTCACCCGCAACCCGCCTTCACGCAGATTCTGCAGGCTGACTTCACCGCCATGGCTGTGCGCAATGTTGCGCGCAATCCCCAGCCCCAACCCATAACCCTGCTGCTGCCCGGCCAGCCTGAAGTGCGGCTCGAACACTTGCTCCAACCGCTGCTCCGGCACTCCGGGCCCTTCATCGTCGACGTGAAGGATGAACGCGCTTTCGTCGTCATCGATGTGCAGATGCGCGTTCTGCCCATACTTGAGCGCGTTGTCGATCAGGTTGCCGATGCAGCGCTTAAGCGCCAGCGGTTTGCCCGGATACGCCGCCATGGCCCGCCCGTGCTGGGTCACGCGACCATTGCCATTGGGCGCCACGTACGGTTCCACCAGACATTCGAGCACATGGTTGAGGTCCACCGGCTCGATGTTCTCGTGGATGTCGGTGTCCTTCACGCATTGCAGCGCGCCTTTGACCAGCAACTCCAACTCGTCCAGATCACGGCCGAACTTGGCTTGCAGTGCCTCGTCTTCCAGCAATTCGACCCGCAGCCGCAACCGGGTGATCGGCGTGCGCAGGTCGTGGGAAATCGCACTGAACAATTGACTGCGCTCGGTCAGGTAACGGCTGATGCGCTCACGCATGGCGTTGAACGCACGGCCGACTTCGACCACTTCACTGCCGCCGCCCTCCGGCACCGGCTCGACTTCAGCGCCGAGGGACATGTCCCGCGCCGCCCGGGCCAGGCGTTTGAGCGGACGACTTTGCCAATGCACGAGCAAGCCGATAAACAACAGCAAAAAGCCGCTGGTGAGCACGATGAACCACACCTGCTGCGCCGGCAGCCCTTGCTCTTCAAGACTGGTGTAGGGCTCGGGCAACAGCGACGCGATGTACAACCACTCGCCCGGCGCCATCTGGATTTGCGTGACCAGCACCGGCGGGTTGACCGGCTCCAGCGTCAACGCGTAATGCGCCCACGAGCGTGGCAACTCATCGAGTTTCAAGCCGCTATTGAAAATCCGCAGATCCTCGGGACTGACGAAGGTCACCGAGATATCGGTGTCATGCCCCAGCGAATCGCGCAGCACTTCGTCCACAGCTTTGAGCACCGCCGCTTTACGCGGGGTGATCGGCAACACTTCCATGCCCAAGGGTTTGTCGTTGAGGGTCACCACGAACCGGGTGCCGCCCATGCTGCGCAATTGATCGAGCACCAACGGCCGAAACGCTACGGGCAGCGAGCGAAAGTAACTGACGCTGGCGGTCATCGAATGGGCGAGGCTGCGGGCGCTGGTCACCAGGCCTTCGAGCTGCGTGGCGCGCAGTTGCGACACCCAGATCACGCTGGACAAGGTCTGGGCGAACAACACCGCAAGCAGGGTCAGCAGCAGCATCCGTCCCAACAACGAACGCGGCACCGGCACGCGGGCCGCCAGTTTGCGCAGGAACTCAGTGACCATTGCTGGCAACCACATTGGCTGCCAACTGGTAGCCGCTGCCACGCACGGTACGAATCAGCCGTGGCGGCTTTTCCGTGTCGCGCAGGCGCTGGCGCAAACGGCTGACCGCCATGTCGACGATGCGATCCAGCGGCATCAGATCACGGCCACGGGTCGCGTTGCCGATGGTGTCGCGGTCGAGGATTTGCTGGGGGTGATCGAGAAAAAGCTTGAGCAGCGCAAAGTCGGCGCCCGAGAGAATCACCTCTTCACCGTCGGTGTGAAACAGCCGATGACTGACCATGTCCAGCCGCCAGTCATCGAAGGTCAGCACTTCACCGCCGGAACGTTCCTGACCGAACTGCGCGCGGCGCAACAAGGCTTTGATACGCGCCTGCAATTCACGCGGGCTGAACGGTTTCCCGAGGTAATCGTCGGCGCCCAGCTCCAGGCCGATGACACGGTCGGCCTCGTCGGAACTGGCGGTGAGCATGATGATCGGCACCTGGGCCTGCCGCGGATGCTGACGGACCCAGCGGCAGAGGCTGAAACCGTCTTCGTCGGGCAGCATCACGTCGAGGATCACCAGATCGCTCGGCGCGTCATTCATGGCCTGGCGAAAACCGGCGCCGTCGGGCGTGGTGCGGACCTGAAAACCGGCGCGAGTCAGGTAGGTGTCCAGCAACTCGCGTATCTCTTGATCGTCATCGACCAACAAAATCGACTTGTTGACTGAGCTCACGGGGCGGCGTCCTTGTTGTTTGGATGGGGCGGATTATGCCTTAAGCACGAAAACTACAAACACCACAGATCCCATGTGAGAGCGGGCTTGCTCGCGAAAGCGCTGTATCAGTCGACATCAACGTTGAATGTCAGTCCGCTTTCGCGAGCAAGCCCGCTGCCACATTTTGATTGCAGTTCAAGCCTGGTCGAGTGCCACGCCCGCGCCTACAAGCCCGGAATACGGCGCTGTCACCAGCCACACCGGAATGCCTTTGAAGTAATCGCTCATGCAGCCCTTGTCGGCGAAGCACCGGGCGAAACCGCTTTCGATAAAGAAATCGGCAAACCGTGGAATGACCCCGCCAACGATGTACACGCCACCGCGTCCACCGGTGGTCAGCACGTTGTTGCCGGCCACGCGGCCGAGCCAGCAGCAGAACTGCTCAAGCACTTCCAGCGCAATCGGATCGCCCGCCAGACCGGCAGCCGTAATCGATTCCGGGGTGTCGAGCACAGGCTCATGGCCGTCCACCGCACAAATCGCCCGGTAGACCCGTGGCAAACCGCTGCCGCTCAACGCGGTTTCGGCGCTGACATGGCCAATCTCGCTGAAGATGTGCTGCCACAGTTGCGTTTCACGCGGGCTGCTCAGCGGCAGATCGACGTGCCCGCCCTCGCCCGGCATCGCGGCAAACCGTCCTTCGCCGAGGTCGAGCAAGGTGCCAACGCCCAAGCCTGTGCCCGGACCGATCACCACCGCCGGCCGCAACGGTTCCGGCGTGCCTTCGCAGACCACCCGAAACTCGTCCGGCTGCAGCCGGGTCATGCCCAGCGCCATCGCCGAGAAATCGTTGACCAGCAACAAGTGATCGACCTGCAAGGTCTTGCAGAAACCCGCGCGGCTCAGGCGCCAGTGATTGTTGGTGAATTTGAATTCATCACCGCTCACCGGCCCGGCCACCGACAGGCACACCGAGCCTATCGACCCCAACCCCAGGCCAAGCCCGCTCAGGTAGAGCGCAATGGCTTCTTCCGGGCTGGAATGGTCAGCCGTCGCCAGCACCTGGATCGATTCCAGTTGCTGGTTTTTCCACAACGCGAAACGTGCGTTGGTCCCACCGATGTCACCGACCAAAGCCAGTTTCAATTAAGCGTCTCCAGGGCAGAAGTAAAGGCGCTGGCGCCCTGCTCTGCGGAGCTGAAGGCCATGCGCATGAAACCGAACAGCTCGCGACCGCTGCCAATGTTATTGCCCAACAGGCCCTTGGCAGGTTCGCGCGCAGCAAATTCCTCGGCGTCCACCTTAAGCTCCAGGGTGCCTTTGACGCCATCGACGCGGATGATATCGCCCTCTTGCACCCGCGCCAAAGCGCCGCCGACAAAAGCTTCGGGGCTGACGTGAATGGCCGCCGGGATTTTGCCCGAAGCGCCAGACATGCGTCCGTCCGTCACCAGTGCCACTTTGAAGCCGCGATCCTGCAACACGCCGAGGAACGGCGTCATTTTGTGCAGTTCCGGCATGCCGTTGGAGCGCGGGCCCTGGAAGCGCATGACCGCGACAAAATCCTTCTCCAGCAGACCGGCCTTGAACGCATCGGCCAGATCCTGTTGATCCTGGAACACCATCGCCGGTGCTTCGACGATCTGGTTTTCCAGAGCCACGGCGGAGACTTTCATCACACCGCGACCGAGGTTGCCCTCCATCACGCGCAAGCCGCCCTCAGCCGAGAACGCACGCGCGACCGGGCGCAGGATGGTTTCGTCGAGGCTTTCGATCGGGCCTTCGCGCCAGACCAGCTCGCCGTTATCGAGGAACGGTTCCACGGTGTAGCGGCTCAGGCCATGGCCGAGCACGGTGTTGACGTTTTCGTGGAGCAGCCCGGCTTCCAGCAGTTCGCGGATCAGGAACGACATGCCGCCCGCCGCCTGGAAGTGGTTGATGTCGGCTTTGCCGTTCGGGTAGACGTGGCTCAGGGTCGGGACGACTTCAGAGAGGTCGGCCATGTCCTGCCAGGTCAATTGAATGCCCGCGGCCATCGCGATGGCCGGCATGTGCAGCGTATGGTTGGTCGAGCCGCCGGTGGCGTGCAAAGCGACGATGGAGTTGACCAGCGAACGCTCGTCGACGATTTCGCCGATCGGCATGAAGTCGCCGTTCTGCTTGGTCAAGCGCGTCACTTGATGCGCCGCTTCGCGGGTCAGGGCATCGCGCAACGGCGTGTTCGGGTTGACGAAAGACGCGCCAGGCAAGTGCAGGCCCATGACTTCCATCAGCAACTGGTTAGTGTTGGCGGTGCCATAAAAGGTGCAGGTGCCGGGGCTGTGGTAGGAATTCATTTCCGATTCCAGCAGCTCTTCGCGGCTGGCCTTGCCTTCGGCGTAGCGCTGGCGCACATCGGCTTTCTGCTTGTTGGAAATGCCCGACACCATCGGCCCGCCCGGCACGAAGATCGTCGGCAGATGACCGAAACGCAACGCGCCCATCATCAGCCCCGGCACGATCTTGTCGCAGATGCCGAGCATCAGCGCGCCGTCGAACATGTTGTGGGAAAGCGCAACAGCGGTGGACAGCGCGATCACTTCGCGGCTGGGCAGGCTCAGTTCCATGCCCGGCTCGCCTTGGGTCACGCCATCGCACATCGCCGGGGTGCCGCCAGCGAACTGGCCGACCGAGCCAATCTCGCGCAGGGCTTTTTTGATTTGTTCAGGAAAGACTTCGTACGGCTGATGCGCCGAGAGCATGTCGTTATATGACGAAACAATGGCGATGTTGGCGGAGTTCATCATCCGCAGGCTGTGCTTGTCTTCGGTGCCGCAACCGGCCACGCCGTGGGCGAAGTTGGCGCATTGCAGCTTGCCGCGCATCGGACCGTCGCTGGCAGCTCCGCGAATGAGCGCAAGGTAAGCCTCACGGGTTGCACGGCTGCGGGCGATAAGCCGTTCGGTGACCTCAAGGACGCGGGGATGCATGTGTAGAACTCCAGGCTAACGGATGTGGCGACCTGATTGTCTATGCTGAACAAGCACCGTTGTGATTGGGATGACAGACGGTTTTCTTGATCATTCGGACCAGTTGATTCAGGTCACTCGTTGTAGATTGAACAAAATATTGCCATTAAAAAGGCTTGTTTTCTATTTTTATGCGAATAATCTTGTAATTCCAACAACAAAACGACGGCGGCCCAGTTAAATGACTCTTCGAATTGCAATTAATGGTTTTGGCCGAATTGGCCGCAACGTCCTTCGCGCACTGTATACCCAAGGTTATCGTCAGGACCTGCAGATCGTCGCCATCAACGATCTGGGCGACAGCTCGATCAACGCTCATCTGCTCAAGTACGACACCGTTCACGGCACGTTCGACGCCGATGTCCAGCACGACAACGAAAGCCTGACCGTCAATGGCGACCGAATCGCCGTCAGCGCGATTCGCAACCCGGCCGAGCTGCCCTGGGCCGCGGAAAAGATTGATGTCGTGTTCGAATGCACCGGTTTGTTCACTGACCGGGCCAAGGCCGCCGCCCATATTACGGCCGGCGCGCGCAAAGTGATCATTTCGGCCCCGGCCAAAGGCGCCGACGCCACCGTGGTGTACGGGGTGAACCACGACATTCTGCGCCAGTCGCACCAGATCATTTCCAACGCGTCGTGCACCACCAACTGCCTGGCGCCGGTGGCTCAGGTGCTGCACCGCGAACTGGGGATCGAAAGCGGTTTGATGACCACGATTCACGCCTACACCAACGACCAGAACCTGACCGACGTCTACCACACCGACCCGTACCGCGCCCGTTCCGCCACCCAGAACATGATCCCGAGCAAGACCGGCGCCGCTGAAGCGGTCGGCCTGGTGCTGCCGGAACTGGCGGGCAAACTGACCGGCATGGCGGTGCGTGTGCCGGTCATCAATGTGTCGCTGGTGGACTTGACCGTGCAACTCAAGCGCGAAGCGTCGGCCGATGAAGTCAATGCGCTGCTCAAAGAAGCCAGCCAGCACTCGAAGATTCTCGGCTACAACACGCTGCCGCTGGTCTCCAGCGACTTCAATCACAACCCGCTGTCGTCGATCTTCGACGCCAACCACACCAAGGCCAGCGGCAAGCTGTTGAAAGTACTGGCCTGGTACGACAACGAATGGGGCTTCTCCAACCGCATGCTCGATAACTGCCTGGCGCTGTGTAACGCCGAGTAAACCGAGCCCCACCGGAGATCCCCTGTGGAAATTCCTGGTGGGAGCGGGCTTGCTCGCGAAAGCGGTATATCAGCCAACATCCACATTGATTGACACACGCGTTCGCGAGCAAGCCCGCTCCCACAAGTTTTGCGGCGTATTACAAAACGCGGACAAATCAAGACTTGACCAGTCGAGCGGATGATAAGCATTATCATTCGCTCGAAATGGATCAGGTCTTCCCTTCCCGTGAGTCAAGCTCGCTTCAATCACGTCTTCATCGCCCAGCGGGTTTCCCTGCTGCGCACGTTGGAGCGGATGGTCAACAATCACAGCACCGCCGAAGACCTCTTGCAGGAGACCTACCTGCGCGTGACCCGGGCACTCAGCGAGCGGGCCATCGATCACCTTGAACCGTTTGTGTTCCAGACCGCCCGCAACCTGGCCCTGGACCATTTGCGTGCGCGCCGTATTCAGTCCCGGACGATGCTCGACGACGTGCCGCTGGAGGTGGTGGAAAGCATCGCCGCCCCGGCCAGCAGCGCCGAGGACGCCGCCCATGCCGAACAATTGCTGGAGCGTTTGAACGTGAGCCTCAGTGAACTCAGCCACCGTCAGCAGCAGATTTTCATCCTCAGCCGCCTGCACGGCCACAGCTATCTAGAGATCGCCCGCAAGCTCGACGTGTCGTTGAGTACCGTGCAGAAGGAACTGAAGCTGATCATGGCGATCTGCATCGGTGTTGCCGAGCGGTTAAACGGCGACTGATCCTGTAGGGCTTTTCTGTAAGAGCCTGGATCGACTGCGCAGTCCTCCGGGCTTTGCTACCCTTGCCCACTTTCAAGCTTCATTCAAAAAACAGCCGTGCACAGACACTGCCGAGGAAACACCGTGACGGACACCCACCGCTCCTCTGCGCCCTCCCCGGCGCAGGACCCCGCCAGCGCGATGGACCAGGCCCTGGACTGGCTGATCGTGCTGGGCAACCCGAGCGAGGAACAGACCCGGCAATTTCATGAGTGGCTGGCCGCCGCCCCGCTGCATGCCGAGGCGTTCGCCAAGGCACAGGCGATCTGGGACGGCCCGCTGCTTGTGCAGTGTGCGCAACAATTGGCGGCACAGCCGCCCAAAGTCACCGTGCTGTCGCGCCTGCGTCCGCACTGGAAACCCCTGGCCACCGCGGCGGTGTTGCTGCTCGGTTTGTTCAGCTTCAGCAACCTGCCGATGCGCCTCCAGGCCGATCACTTGACGGTGGTTGGCGAGCGTCAGCGCCTGCAACTGGAAGACGGCTCCAACGTGCTGCTCAACACCAATTCGGCATTCTCCAGCACCATCAACGATCAACAGCGCGTGGCCCGCCTGTATCAGGGCGAGGCTTTTTTCGAAGTGCCAGCCAATCGTGGCCAGCCATTGGAAATCGATGCCGGCCCGGTCAAGGCCAGCGTGCGCGATACCGCGTTTGCCGTGCGTTACCTGGATGGCGTGGCGCAGGTTCAGGTGCAACGCGGTGATGTCGACTTGCGCGCGACCCGTGATGATGCCCGGATTCGACTGTCGGCCGGCGAGAGCATCCGCATCGGCCCCAACGGTTTTGACCGCCCGGCCAAACTCGACGCCGCCACGGACCTGGCCTGGGTGCAAGGGCGGCTGGTGTTCGAAAACTGCCCGCTGAGCCAGGTGCTGACGGAACTGCGTCGCTACTACCCGGGCTGGATCATCAACACCAACGAGCAATTGGCCGACGTCGCCATCACCGGCAATTACCGCCTCGACCAGCCGCTGGACGTGGTTCGTTCCCTCGCGCACATCACCTCCGCGCGACTGCAGGAATTCCCCGCGCTGGTGATCTTGAACTAAATGAGAATTATTTTTACTCGATAGCTGAAGCTCGTTCGTCTCGTTATAGCCAATGCAATTGATTCGCATCTCGACATGCCAATCAGCACCTATAAAGATTCGTGCGACACGGAGCGCTATCGATGTCCTCTCGCCTTACCCGCCAGTCCTCTTCACCTTCACGCGTGCTGTCGCTGCTGACGGCCGCCATCCTGATGGCCGGCAGCGCGCCGCTCATGGCCGCGACCGCCACCGGCCAGCCGACCCGCAACATGGGCGACTACTCGTTCGCCATTGCGCCGCAGTCGCTGGTCTCGGCACTCAATGCCTTTACCGCCGTCACCGGCTGGCAGGTCGGCTTGCCGGCCGAACTGGCGGATGGCGTGGCCTCGCCGGGCGCGCGCGGTTCATTGCCACCCGAGAAAGCCCTAGATCACTTGTTGGTGGGGACCAACCTGAGCTATCGCAAACTCGGCAGCAACAACATCGTGCTGGAAAAGCGCAGCAACAGTAACGCGCTCAACCTCGATCAAGTAACCATCAGCGCCACCCGCAACGAACAGAGCGTCAACAGCGTGCCAGCCACCGTCACCGTGCAGACGCGTGAAGACCTGGACCGCAACAACGTCAACAACATCAAGGATCTGGTGCGCTACGAGCCGGGTGTCTCGGTCGGCGGTGCCGGCCAGCGCGCCGGCCTCACGGGCTACAACATTCGCGGCATCGACGGCGACCGCGTCCTGACCCAGGTCGACGGCGTGCAAGTGCCCGACAGTTTCTTCAACGGCCCCTACGCCCAGACCAACCGTAACTACGTCGACCCGGAAATCGTCAAACGCGTCGAGATCCTGCGCGGTCCGGCCTCGGTGCTGTACGGCAGCAATGCCATCGGCGGCGCGGTCAGTTACTACACGCTCGACCCGGACGACATCATCAAACCGGGCAAGGACGTCGGCGCACGCCTGAAAACCGGTTACAGCTCGGCCGACGACAGCTGGCTGACCTCCGGCACCGTGGCCGGGCGCACCGGCGACTTCGACGGCTTGCTGCACCTGAGCCAACGCAATGGCCATGAAACCGAGTCCTACGGCGAAACCGGCGGCATCGGCCTCAACCGTACCGAGGCCAACCCCGAGGACGTGCGCACCACCAACGTGCTGGCCAAACTCGGCTGGAACTACGCCGACGACGCGCGCTTCGGCCTGACCTACGAGCACTACAAGGACGATACCGACACCAATCAACTGAGCGCGGTGGGCGGTCCATTCAACGCCGGTCGCGGTTTTGGTTTCTATAAATCCCGCACCGGCAACGACACGATCACCCGCGAACGCTTCGGCCTGGAGCACAGCTTCGCTCTGGACAGCGTGCTGGCCGACAACATCAAGTGGTCGTTGAACTACCAGATCGCCAAGGCCGACCAGAGCACCGAAGAAATCTACGCGCCGTCGCGCACCGTGCTGCGCGAGCGCAATACCACCTACAAGGATCGCCAATGGGTGTTCGACGCCCAGGCTGACAAGGCGTTTGCCATCGCCGACACCGATCATCTCGTGACCTATGGCACCACCATCAAACAGGACAAAGTCACCGGCCTGCGTACCGGCAGCGGCGCCTGCCTGACCGTGGCCGGCGCCTGTCGGGTGATCGGTGCGCCGAGCGCCGCCGACACCCTCAAACCGGCCAGCGATTTTCCGGACCCGACCATCAACAGCTACAGCCTGTTCGCCCAGGATCAGATCAGCTGGGGCAACTGGACCTTCCTGCCCGGCGCACGCTACGACTACACCGAACTCAAGCCGCACATCACCGACGAGTTCCTCGCCACTGCCGACCAGAGCGGCAACGGCGTGGTCAGCGACAAGACCAAGACCTGGCATCGTCTGTCGCCAAAACTGGGCACCACTTACAGCTTCAACGACAACTACACCTGGTACGGCCAGTACGCCGAAGGCTTCCGCACGCCGACCGCCAAGGCGCTGTACGGTCGCTTTGAAAACCTCGCGGGCGGCTATCAGGTCGCGCCGAATCCGGACCTGGAGCCGGAAAAGAGCAAAAGCTATGAAACCGGCCTGCGCGGTCAGTTCGAGGCCGGTACATTCGACCTGGCGGTGTTCTACAACAAATACCGCGACTTCATCGACGAAAACGCCATTACGCCCGGCTACACCGAGACCACGTTCCAGAGCAACAACATCGCCCACGCCACCATCAAAGGCGTGGAGCTCAAAGGTCATCTGAACCTGGACAGCTTCGGCGCCCCGAGCGGTCTCTACACCCAAGGCTCGCTGGCCTATCTGTATGGCCGTAACGATGACAGCGGTCAGCCGCTGAACAGCATCAACCCGCTGACCGGCGTGTTCGGCCTCGGTTACGACCAGGACAACTACGGCGCGCTGTTGAGCTGGACACTGGTCAAGCGCAAGGACCGCGTCGACAGCACCAGCTTCAAGACCCCTGACGGCACCAGCACTCAATTCAAGACGCCGGGTTATGGCGTGCTCGACCTCGCCGGTTTCTACAAGGTGACCGACGACCTGACCGTCAACGCGGGCCTGTACAACCTGACCGACAAGAAATACTGGCAGTGGGACGACGTACGCGGCTACGACAGCGTCGGCGAAGCCTCGGTGACGCAACCGGCCAACCTTGATCGCCTGACTCAACCGGGCCGCAACTTCGCGATCAATCTGGTGTGGGACATCTGACCACGGCCACTTCACTGCGCGGCGTTTATAAAAGCTGCGCAGTGAGTTTTTTTACTGTCACGCGCCTGCTTGTTCGTCTCGTTACCAGGCGCCTATTTTTCTCAAGGACTTCTCATGACCACTCCGGACACTGCACAACGCCCTGCTCTGCGTTCGCAACGCTTGAACCAGATCACCAACGAACCGCACACCAAACTCGATGCGTTGGTCAAAGCCCACGCACCGTTTGAAACCCAGGCCAGTTTCGCCCGCTTCGTGGTGGCGCAGTACTTGTTCCAGTCAGAGCTGGTGTCGCTGTACAACGATGCCGAATTGACGGCGATTGTTCCGGACCTGCCGGCTCGTTGCCGGGCGGACGCGGCCAAGGCTGACCTGGCCGACCTGGACACGGAGTTGCCGGCACCGGTGGCCGGCGCGGTGAAGAACCCAACCAAAGCCGCAGCCCTGGGCTGGCTGTTCGTCTCCGAAGGTTCGAAGCTTGGCGCGGCATTCCTGATCAAGCGTGCTATCGGTCTGGGCCTGAGCGAAACCTTCGGTGCCCGCCATCTTGGCGAGCCGGCCGGTGGTCGTGCTGAAGGCTGGAAACGCTTTATCAAAACCCTCGACGCTCTTGAGTTCAACGCACAGGAAGAGGCCGAAATCGAGCAAGCCGCCGTCGACGCGTTCAACCGCTTCACCGTGCTGCTGGAACAGGCCTACACCCCGGAACTCGCCTGAAAAAACACATCCCCCCCTGTGGGAGCGAGCTTGCTCGCGATAGCGGCCTGACATCCACCATTTGTGCTGAATGACACACCGCTTTCGCGAGCAAGCCCGCTCCCACAGGGAACTGGGTTAGTCTCTGGCCCCTGATAAAGCCTCAATTGCTATTCGTGAGCCCCATGCCTCACCCCGCCGCCTCAAAAACCGCCCGGATCCTCTTTGGCCTGCTGGCCTATGTCAGCCTGGGCATCGGTCTGATCGCGATTGTGATTCCGGGCCTGCCCACCACCGAGTTCATCCTCCTCGCCGCCTGGGCCGCGACCAGAAGTTCGCCGCGCCTGAGTGCCTGGCTGGAAAACCACCGACTGTTCGGGCCAATCCTCAACAATTGGCGCAACGGCAAGATCATCGCCCGCCGGGCCAAGGTCGGCGCCACCGTCAGCATGCTGTTGTGCGCCGGTCTGATGCTGGCGATGCTCGATCACGGCTGGCCGATTTACCTGGCGATTGCCGGCATGAGTCTGGGCAATCTGTGGATCTGGTCGCGGCCGGAATCTATGCCGCAAATCTCCTGAATTCCAGCCCATTTCAGGGCATTTACCTGCGCAAACGTTTAAATGCTACCGCTCGTCGGCATGCTACTCATGCAACCCTTCCCGGCCGCCGATGTGCATTGAATGGCGCTAAATGGATTTGGCGAACTGGGTCGATGCCGACTCACCGCCAACATTTCATCCATTTGCGAGTTCGCCCTATGTTCGACTCACTTTCAATCCGTCTGAAAATTGTCCTGCTGTCCGGCCTGTGCCTGCTGGGCGTGGTCGCGTTGATCGTCAGCTTGAACTTCTACGAAACCAATCAGAACGATGAAACGGTCAGCGCCTCCAGCCGCAAAATGCTCACCGACAGCGTGCAGGATCTGCTGCAGTCCAAAGCAGCCGAGCAAGCGGTGCGATTGCAGAAGACCTTCGGCGAAAACCTGCTGGTGGTGACCGCCCTCGCCGATCAGATCAAAGACCTGCGCACCATGGCCGCCAAGCGTTCGCTGGAGGCCGGCGCCGTGCGGGAAGAGTTGAACCAGAGCCTGAAAACCGCGTTCGAGCGCAACAGCAAAGTGCTGGGGATCTGGCTGGCATTCGAGCCCAATGGCCTGGACGGCAAAGACAGTGAGTTCGCCAACGACGCTGCACGCCAATCCAACGAAATCGGACGCTTCGCCAGTTACTGGAGCCGAGCCGGCGGCCAGAGCCTGAACACGATCATGGTCGAAGACGACATGACCAAGACCACCCAGAACATTAACGGCACCCCTTACAACATCTGGTACACCTGCCCTCGCGACACCAAACGCCCGTGCTTACTGGACCCGTATTCCGACACCGTCGGCGGCAAGGAAATGCTGATGACCACCATTTCCGTACCGCTGGTGGTGGACGGAAAATCCATCGGCGTGGTCGGCGTGGATCTCGCCCTCGACGCACTGCAAGCCGCCGCCGTCGACTCCCAGCGCAACCTGTTCGAAAGCGCCGGCCACATGCTGATCGTGTCCGGCAGCGGTGTGCTGGCCGGGTACAGCACCGACGCAACCAAGGTGGGTAAAAGCATCGGCGACACCCTGGGCGCGGACGGCAAGGAAATCCTGCAACTGCTCAGCGGCGGTGCGCCGAAGATCCTCGAACAGGGCGACCTGATTCGCGCCGTTTACCCGGTCAGCCCGATCAGCGATTCGAAAGCCTGGGGCGTGGCGCTCGACCTGCCAAAAAACGTGCTGCTGGCAGACTCGGTGAAACTGCAAGCGGTGCTCGATGACGCCCAGCAAACCGGCACGATCCAGGCCGTGCTGGTCGCGGTGGTGGCCGGGCTCATCGGCCTGTTGCTGATCTGGTTGACCGCGTCCGGCGTGACCCGGCCGATCAACAGCGTGGCTGAGATGCTCAAGGCCATTGCCAGTGGCGACGGCGATCTGACGCAACGTCTGCACTACAGCAAGAAAGACGAACTCGGCGAACTGGTGAGCTGGTTCAACCGCTTCCTCGACAAGCTGCAACCGACCATCGCGCAAATCAAACAAAGCATCACTGACGCCCGTGGCACCGCCGACCAGTCTTCGGAAATCGCCCGCCAGACCAGCGAAGGCATGCAGGTGCAGTTCCGCGAAATCGATCAGGTGGCCACCGCGTCCAACGAAATGAGCGCCACCGCCCACGACGTCGCCAACAGCGCTTCGAACGCGGCCAACGCGGCCAAGGGCGCTGATCAGTCGGCGCGCGATGGCATGTCGATCATCGAGCGCAGCACCCGCGACATCAATCTACTGGCCGATGAAGTCAGCAAAGCGGTGACCGAAGTCGAGGCGCTGGCGGTCAACAGCGAGCAGATCGGCTCGGTGCTGGAGGTGATCCGCAGCATTGCCGAACAAACCAACCTGCTGGCGCTCAATGCCGCCATCGAAGCGGCGCGCGCCGGCGAAAGCGGTCGCGGGTTTGCGGTGGTCGCTGACGAAGTGCGCAACCTGGCCAAGCGCACGCAGGATTCGGTGGAAGAAATTCGCCTGGTCATCGAGCGCATTCAGTCCGGCACTCGTGGTGTGGTCGCGACCATGCATTCGAGTCAGAGCCAGGCCCACAACAACGCCGGGCAAATTCAGCAAGCGGTGCAGGCCTTGAGCAAAATCAGCGACGCGGTCACGGTGATCAGCGACATGAACCTGCAAATCGCCAGCGCCGCCGAACAGCAAAGCGCCGTGGCCGAAGAGGTCAACCGCAACGTCTCGGCGATCCGCACCGTCACCGAAACCCTGACCGGCCAGGCCACCGAATCGGCGCAGATCAGCAGCCAGCTCAACACCCTGACCAACCACCAGATGAAATTGATGGATCAGTTCCGGGTTTGAAGACCATCGCCGATTCCCTACAGCAGCTGAGCTGAGCTGAGCTGAGCTGGGCTGGGCTTGGGCTGGGCTGGGCTGGGCTGGGCTGGGCTGTGCTGTGCTGAGCTGAGCTGGGCTGAGTTGGGCTGAGTTGGGCTGGTGTGGCGAGGGGGCTTGCCCCCGTTCGGCTGCGCAGCAGTCGTATCACCTGAGAATGCGGTGTTCCGGAAGAGTGATGGGAGTGCTTCGCACTCCAACGGGGGCAAGCCCCCTCGCCACGAAGCCCCACAGGAGATTTCATCCGGTCAGGCAATTGTTTGATCTATGCTCAGGCCCTCGTTCCGGAGGGCCTTCGATGACTGGTTTACTCACGTCCATTCAAGTCGCACTCGGCTTGCCGCACACGCCGATTCCTTCGACGTCGAGCGGCGCCCTGCCCTCGGCGTTTGCCGTGACCGACCTGGCCTGCGCCAGCATTGCCGCCGCCGGGCAGGCCGTCAGTGAACTCCTCCAGCGACACACCGGACGTTTGCCTGCGCTGGAAGTCGATCGACGCCTCGCCTCGTTCTGGTTTGCAACCTCCATTCGCCCCACGGGCTGGAGCCTGCCGCCGTTGTGGGACCCGATTGCCGGTGACTACGCGACGAAGGACGGCTGGATTCGCCTGCACACCAACGCCCCGCATCACCGCACGGCCGCCGAACGCGTGCTCGGGGCGTGTGCCGACCGTGCCGCGATGGCGAACCAGGTTGCGCAATGGGCGAAAACCGATCTGGAGCAGGCCGTGGTCGAGGCCGGTGGCTGCGCCGCGGAAATGCGCAGTTGGGCGCAATGGCAGGTCCATCCCCAAGGTCTGGCAGTGAACGCCGAGCCGTTGATCCAGTTCAGTACCGACAGCCATCAAACCCCGAAACCGTGGCCGGGCTCGGTCGCGCGACCACTGGCCGGGATCAAGGTGCTGGACCTCACGCGCGTCCTCGCCGGTCCTGTCGCCAGCCGTTTTCTCGCCGGCCTCGGCGCCGATGTATTGCGCATCGACCCACCGACCTGGAACGAACCGGGCGTGGTTCCGGAAGTTACCTTGGGCAAACGCTGTGCGCGCCTCGACCTGCACGACAAGGCCGATCGCCTCGTCTTTGAAAGCCTGCTCAAGGACGCCGACATCTTGCTGCACGGCTACCGCGCCGATGCCCTGGCGCGCTTGGGTTACGGCGTTGCCGAGCGGCAAAAACTGGCACCGGGCCTGATAGATGTCTGCCTTAACGCCTACGGCTGGAGCGGTCCTTGGCAACATCGTCGCGGGTTCGACAGCCTGGTGCAGATGAGCAGCGGGATTGCCGAGGCCGGCATGCAATGCCAGCAAGCGGACAAGCCGATACCGCTGCCGGTGCAGGCGCTGGATCATGCGACCGGGTATTTGATGGCGGCTGCGGCGATCACGCTGTTGGCGCGTGGCGGCTCGGCCAGATTGTCGTTGGCGCGCACCGCGAAGTTGCTGATTGAACATGGCGCCGGGACCGATGAGGCGCTGCGCGCCGAGGATGAAAGCGATCAAGGGCTGTTGATTGAGCAGACGCCGTGGGGCGCGGCGCATCGGCTGCAAGTCCCGCTGAAAATCACCGGGACACCGTTGCAGTGGGCGCTGCCCGCCTGCGAATTGGGTTCCCATCGCGCGCAGTGGTGGTGATTGCAAAACCGCCTTCGCGAGCAAGCCCGCTCCCACCGGTGTTGTGATCGACACAGACTCAATGTGGGAGCGGGCTTGCTCGCGAAAGGGCCATGACCCTCAACACACCTCTCGGATCAGTCCTCAGTCCGACCACCTCACAACGACAGCAATCCGCTGTACAACCCATACGCCGCGAGCCCGGCGCCGGTGATGAGGCCGGTGAAAATGCCCTTCTCGACATGCGTGAACAACGGCTCGCCCTGCTCATGCTTGGCCTTGGCAAACAGAATCACCCCAGGCGCATACAACAACGCCGACAGCAGCAGGTACTTCACCCCGCCGGCGTACAACAACCACACCGCATAACTTAACGCGATGACGCCGATCAGCAGGTCTTTGCCGCGCTCGGCCGAGGCGTGCTCGTAGGTTTCGCCACGCCCGCTCAAGAGCACCGCGTACGCTGCCGACCACAGATACGGCACCAGAATCATCGACGACGCGAGGTAGATCAGGCTGGTGTAAGTGCCCGCCGAAAACAGCGTGATCAGCAGGAAAATCTGAATCATCACGTTGGTCAGCCACAGCGCGTTGACCGGCACATGGTTGGCGTTTTCCTTGGTCAGGAACGCCGGCATGGTCTTGTCCTTGGCCGTGGCGAAAAGGATTTCGGCGCAGAGCAGTGCCCACGACAGCAACGCGCCGATCAGCGAAATCGCCAGGCCAATGCTGATCAGCAGCGCGCCCCATGGCCCGACGATGTGCTCCAGCACCCCCGCCAGTGAAGGGTTTTGCAAACCGGCCAGCTCCGGCTGGCTCATGATCCCCAGCGACAACACATTGACCAGCACCAACAGCGCCAGCACCCCGAGAAAACCGATGACGGTGGCGCGACCGACGTCCGCACGTTTCTGCGCCCGCGCCGAATACACACTGGCGCCTTCGATGCCGATAAACACGAATACCGTCACCAGCATCATGCTGCGCACCTGATCCATCACCCCGCCGAAGTTCGGGTTGCTGCGGCCCCAAATGTCGCGCGTGAAGATATCGGCCTTGAACGCCACGGCGGCGATCACGATGAACATGATCAGCGGCACGACCTTGGCCACGGTAGTCACCTGATTGATGAACGCCGCCTCCTTGATCCCGCGCATCACCAGAAAATGCACGGCCCACAACAGCACTGAGGCGCAGCCGATGGCGATCGGCGTGTTGCCTTGGCCAAACACCGGAAAAAAATAACCGAGGGTGCTGAACAGCAACACGAAATACCCGACGTTGCCCAGCCACGCACTGATCCAGTAACCCCACGCGGACGAGAACCCCATGTAGTCGCCAAAACCGGCCTTGGCGTAGGCGTACACCCCGGAATCCAGTTCGGGTTTGCGATTGGCCAGGGTCTGGAACACGAAGGCCAGGGCCAGCATGCCCACGGCGGTGATCGCCCAGCCGATCAATATCGCCCCGGCATCCGCCCGTGCGGCCATGTTTTGCGGCAGGGAAAAAATCCCGCCGCCAATCATCGACCCCACCACCAGCGCGATCAGCGCACTCAGGCGAAGCTTTTGCGTCGGTTGCGACATTCCGGCGTCTCCATGTTCTGAACTGCACCTGGGGCAGGGGCATGTGGTGGCGAGACAAAAACCGTCACAGAGTTGGTTTTAACTCAATAGATGCAGCGTAATAACGTTTATTTGAGAACGCCAACTTATGCCGGTTATTTATAGCCGATCAATCTATAAGCTTCAGCACAAACAGCAATTTCTGTGAAACAACCCCTGGATTCAATTATTTAAAAAACAAATCGCAAAAATTTGCGTAAAACTGAAAACCAACTAGCTTAAAAACTCCATGCAATACCTGTTATTCCCGTTTGACCTGACCAAGGCCTCTGGAAAGGGCTTTTCCGGCAATACCGTTATGCCCGGGAAAGATTCACAAGTCTTTCATTAACAATGGAATGTGCCCATGCACTGATCTATGTCAGCTGATTGAACGACGAACAGAATTAATCTGTTCTCTCTCTTCTCCTGCATTGGAGTCATGCAATGTCTGAATCCCCCGGAAAACTGAAACTTGGCGCCCTGGTGGCGCTGGTAGTCGGCTCGATGATTGGTGGCGGGATCTTCTCTTTGCCGCAGAACATGGCCGCCAGCGCCGACGTCGGCGCGGTGCTGATCGGTTGGGCGATCACCGCGGTCGGCATGCTGACCCTCGCGTTCGTGTTTCAAACGTTAGCCAACCGCAAGCCTGACCTGGATGGCGGTGTCTACGCCTACGCCAAAGCCGGTTTCGGCGACTACATGGGTTTCTCGTCCGCGTGGGGTTACTGGATCAGCGCCTGGCTGGGCAACGTCGGGTATTTCGTGTTGCTGTTCAGCACCCTCGGTTACTTCTTTCCGATTTTCGGTGAAGGCAACACCGTGGCGGCGGTGATCGGTGCTTCGGTGCTGTTGTGGGCGGTGCACTTCCTCGTGTTACGCGGGATCAAGGAAGCGGCGTTCATCAACCTGGTGACCACGGTCGCCAAGGTCGTGCCCCTGCTGCTGTTCGTCTTGATCGCGGTGTTCGCCTTCAAACTGGACATCTTCACTGCCGACATCTGGGGCGTGAAAAACCCGGACCTGGGCAGCGTGATGAACCAGGTGCGCAACATGATGCTGGTCACCGTGTGGGTGTTCATCGGCATCGAAGGCGCGAGCATCTTCTCGGCCCGCGCGGAAAAACGCAGCGACGTCGGCAAAGCCACCGTGATCGGTTTCATCACCGTGTTGCTGTTTCTGGTGCTGGTGAACGTGTTGTCGCTGGGCATCATGACCCAACCGGAACTGGCCAAATTGCAGAACCCGTCGATGGCGGCCGTGCTGGAGCACGTGGTCGGTCATTGGGGCGCGGTGCTGATCAGCGTCGGCCTGATCATCTCGCTGCTCGGCGCTCTGCTGTCGTGGGTGCTGCTGTGTGCCGAGATCATGTTCGCCGCCGCCAAGGACCACACCATGCCGGCGTTCCTGCGCAAGGAAAACGCCAACCACGTGCCGGTCAACGCTTTGTGGCTGACCAACGCAATGGTGCAGCTGTTCCTGATCATCACGTTGTTTTCGGCCAGCACTTACCTGTCGCTGATCTACCTCGCCACCTCGATGATTCTGGTGCCGTATTTGTGGTCGGCGGCGTACGCGCTGCTGCTGGCGGTGCGCGGCGAGAGTTATGAAAACGCCTTGGCCGAGCGCAAGAAGGATTTGTTTATCGGCGGCGTCGCGGTGATCTACGCGCTCTGGCTGCTGTATGCCGGCGGCATCAAATACTTGCTGCTGTCCGCCCTGCTGTATGCGCCCGGCGCGATCCTGTTCGCCAAGGCCAAGCTTGAAGTCAACAAACCGGTTTTCACCAACGTCGAGAAGCTGATTTTCGCCGCAGTCGTCGTGGGCGCCCTGGTGGCGGCTTACGGGCTGTATGACGGCTTCCTGACTCTGTAACACCCGACTTATTTGTCATCTGGAGGATCACTGCAATGACCACGGAAAAAGTTAAGTACGGCGTACATTCCGAAGCCGGCAAACTGCGCAAAGTCATGGTTTGCTCTCCCGGCCTGGCCCATCAGCGGCTGACCCCGAACAACTGCGACGAACTGCTGTTCGACGATGTGCTGTGGGTCGCCCAGGCCAAGCGCGACCACTTCGATTTCGTCACCAAGATGCGCGAACGCAACATCGACGTGCTGGAAATGCACAACCTGCTGACCGACATCGTCGCGATCCCCGAAGCTCTCGACTGGATTCTGCAACGCAAGGTCACCGCCAATTCAGTCGGCCTGGGGCTGATTAATGAAACCAGTTCGTGGCTGCGCAGCCTGGAGCCGCGCCACATTGCCGAATTCCTGATTGGCGGCGTCTCCGCCGAAGACCTGCCGGACAGTTTCGGTGGCAAGACCATTCAGATGTTCCGCGACTTCCTCGGCCACTCCAGCTTCATTCTGCCGCCGCTGCCGAACACCCAGTTCACCCGCGACACCACCTGCTGGATCTACGGTGGCGTGACGCTGAACCCGATGTACTGGCCGGCGCGTCGCCAGGAAACCTTGCTGGCCACCGCCATCTACAAATTCCACCCGCAGTTCACCAACGCCGACTTCGAAATCTGGTACGGCGACCCGGACCTGGAACACGGCAGCTCCACCCTTGAAGGCGGCGACGTCATGCCGATCGGCAACGGCGTGGTGTTGATCGGCATGGGCGAGCGTTCGTCGCGCCAGGCCATCGGCCAACTGGCGCTGAACCTGTTCAAGAACAACGCCGTTGAACGGGTGATCGTCGCCGGCCTGCCCAAATCCCGCGCGGCGATGCACCTGGACACCGTGTTCAGCTTCTGCGACCGCGACCTGGTGACGATCTTCCCGGAAGTGGTGAACCAGATCGTCGCCTTCACCCTGCGCCCGGACGACAGCAAGCAAGGTGGCATCGACATCCGCCGCGAAGAAACCAGTTTCCTCGACACCGTGGCCCAAGCCCTCAACCTCAAACAATTGCGCGTGGTGGAAACCGGCGGCAACAGCTTCGCCGCCGAACGCGAGCAGTGGGACGACGGCAACAACGTGGTGGCGCTGGAGCCGGGCGTGGTGATCGGTTACGACCGCAACACCTACACCAACACCTTGCTGCGCAAGGCTGGCGTGGAAGTCATCACCATCAGCGCCGGTGAACTCGGCCGCGGCCGTGGCGGCGGCCACTGCATGACCTGCCCGATCATTCGTGACCCGATCGACTATTAATTTGCCCACCTCGGCCTGCGCTGCCTGCTAAACCAAGGCATCCCAGGCCCTGGGGATAACCGACACCAAAGGAGATCCAATCATGGCTTTCAACATGCGCAACCGTAGCCTGCTCTCGCTGATGCACCACACCACTCGCGAGCTCAACTACCTGATCGACCTTTCCCGCGACCTCAAACGCGCCAAGTACACCGGCACCGAGCGTCCACACCTGAAAGGCAAAAACATCGCGCTGATCTTTGAAAAAACCTCGACCCGCACCCGCTGCGCCTTCGAAGTCGCGGCCCACGACCAGGGCGCCCACGTCACCTACATCGACCCGGTGTCGTCGCAGATCGGTCACAAGGAAAGCATGAAAGACACCGCCCGCGTACTGGGGCGGATGTTCGACAGGTTCAGCGACTGGCTCGGCAACCGGCTCAATCACAGCGGAAGCTTCAACAACAGGCTGTGCT
>NZ_JBNNWE010000084.1:0-26712 GCF_050280905.1 Pseudomonas sp. NPDC086278 | reverse complement strand
ACGCCGAGCCTAAGCGAGGGGCCGGACGCCGGGGCGAGACTTTTTGGTTCCTTTTGTGGCGTTTGACAAAAGGGACTCGCCGTAAGGGCGAAACCGCCAGCAGCCATCACCCCAAAAACGGATATACACACCAAAAGAATCAGCCCGGCAACCACCCCCAAAGCCAATGCTGCAAATTATCCCCGCGCAACATGAAGTCCCGATGCACCGCCTCACGCAACTCATCCCCCATGCGGTAACTGGCATCCGGATCAGCCAGGTGCATACGAATCGCCTGCAACCACTCCTCAGTGCTATTGCTCAACACCTTGGTGCACGGCAAGAAGCCGTCGTACGCACGGGTATCCGTGCAAATCACCGGATACCCACAAGCGCCATATTCCAACAACCGCAAGTTGCTCTTGCAGTCGTTGAAGATATGAAACTCCAGCGGCGCCAACGCCAAATCAAGGTTCAGGCTCGCCAGCTTGTACGGATAACTCTGCAAATCGATGGTGCCGTGGAACTCATGGATGTACGGACGCAACGCGTCCGGGCACATGCCGAAGAACACCCACTCCACTTCATTGGCCAGCTCGCGAACCACGTCGGCAATGATTTCCAGATCACCGGTGTGGCTGGTGCCGCCACCCCAGCCGACCCGCGGCTTTTTCGAGGTGCGGCGCAGACTGGTGAGGCTCGCCCACGGCTCAGGCGGCAGCATGTTAGGCACCACGCGAATCTCGCTGTGCATGCTCGACAAAACATCTGCCAGCGCCTGAGTCGTCACCACCACGCGGTCGCACAGGGCAATACCGTCGCGCAACATCTGCTCGGTATTGCTCGGTTTGTTGCGGGCGTGGCTGTTCTTCTTCGGTGTGCTGACGATGTAGTCGTCGAGTTCGAAAATCCGCAGCGCGCTGGAGTACTTCTTCATGCGCAAAATGTCGGCCGCCGAACCGTCGCTGTAGCGCCCCTGCAAAATGATGGTATCGGGCGACAGGCGCTCGATTTCCACGGTTGACGGCGACTCGTAGGCCACGCGCGCAATCACCCGCCCTGCCGCCTCAAGCTCTGCCAGCGGCGCGGTCACCCGGTAATGCCCGATCGCTGATTCGTTGACCGGCAGCCCGAGAATCAGCGGCAGGTCGCGATGACAGAACGGGTTCCAGTTGTGACGCAATGAAGGCTCGAGGCTGAAGCTTGTGACGCCGAGAGTCAGCGCCGGGTTGTAGGCCGGGTCACGGGAGATTTTCGGCAGCCATTTGGTGTAGAAGGTTTCGTGTTCCTGCACCTGCGCCTGCAACTCGGCGGGCGACGTGGCGGGCAACGCGCCCTCCCCCAGCATCACGCTGGAAAAAGGTGTCCAGACAATCAGGTAGCCGTTTTTATCGGCCTTCAGGCACAGATCGACACCGCCCAGCCCCAGGTTGAAATCAACCTCATCCAGCTGATTCAGGCTGTCGAACACTTCTTTGCGCACCATCAGGCAATCACTGCTGACGGCGCTCCAGTTCTGCGCCACCTGTAGACGCTGCATGTAGCCTCGGGCGCTGGCATGCTCGCCAAGAAACGGCGACGTGGCCGGGCCGGCCAGCCCCAGAATCAAACCGGCCGAGACCACGGTGCCGTTGGCATTCAGCAACCGCGCCCCGACCACCCCGACTTCCGGGCGCTGGGCGTGATTGAGCAGTTCGGCCAGCCAGTCGCCGGCGTAAATCACGCTGCGCGGGTTGAGCGTCAACAGGTATTCGCCATGCGCCTGGCTGGAAGCGAAGTTGACCACCGCCGCCTCACCGCCTCGGCCGGCATGCCGCAGCACCCGCAGCATGGCGGCGCCCAAACCGGACATCGCATCCAGCCACTCGGCCATCGCCGAATCGCCGCGCCCTTCATCGACAATCAGGATTTCGTATTCGGTGTAAGTGGTCTGCTCGATCAGGCTTTCGGTGCAGCGCTGCAACGCGGCCAGCGAGGTGCCCGCGGCAATGATGATCGAGACCAGCGGCCGGTGCGCGTGCAGGTAATCGATGCGCTTGAGCAGCGGCAACTCTTCAGAGCGAATCCGGTGTTCGAGACCGATGCGGCTCAGGTGTGCGCTGACCAGCGCTTCACTGCCTTCGATCACCTCAGGCAACGAACACCAATCGGCGAAGGTCAGCGTCGACTCGACCTGAATTTCGGCGATGTGCTCGATGGTGTGCAGACCGGCCTCTTCCACCAGCCGCCAGAGCAGATCGTGCGGCGCCAATTCGCCGTGAGCGGAGTCGAAGCCGCCGACGGCCATAAAACGCTGCCGCTCAAACGCCAGAGCGCGGCCGACGTAAGGGTAAGAACGCAGCAGGTCGAGATTGAAGCCAGGCTTGAACACCGGTTCGGCAGATTCGCCTTCGACCAGCGCGCCTTCATCGCTGTAGGCGCAGAGCATGCCCGGTGTGCCGGCAATGCGCTCGGCCAGTACCAGCAGCGACGACTCGCGCAGCGTGTCACCCGCACGCAGCAAATAGAACCAATGCGCGCCTTCCAGTTGCGGCACCACGGCATTGAGTTGCTGCGACCAATTGTCGTCAAGTGGCAACTGCAGCACGTGATCGTCGGCATCGAACGCGGTGTTGGACAACACCACCACCGCTTGCGATGCGTAGAGCTGGCTGCCGAGGCTGGCCAAAGTGGCTTTCAGCCCGGCGCTGTCGGATTCGGTGTCGATGATGATCGGCACCAGGTTCGGACGCACGGCCCAGCGGCTGATGCGTTCCGGCAGGTGCCGTGCTTCTGCCGGATTGAACGTGCGCGCCGCCAGCCACTCGCGGTAGAACTCGGCATAGCTGTCGCTGTTACCGCCCACGCGGCCATTGACCACGGTGTTGCGGTTGCCCAGCACGCGCACCACGCACAACTCTTCCCACTGACGCGGCACTTCAGAAGCTTTGCTCAATTCGACGCAGCGCACCCAACCCGACGCCGGGGCCGACTCACCACCGCGCGACGTCAGCATTTGCGCCAGCCATTCCCATTCCTGCACGGCGGCGCGAGTCATTTCGGTGGTCTTGCTCAGACGTTCCGGGTACAGCCGCTCAGTGCTCAGCACCGTGTTCAGCGCGGCAATATTGCCGCGGCGCATCAGGCACACGAACAACGCGAAATCGAGCGTGGCGACAAACCCGGAACCTTCCTGGATCAGCGACGGCAACAGCTCGAGGACATCGGCGCGACGCATCATCGTCGAGCTGAAATTGCCGATGAAATTCCTCGGGGTGTTCTCGAAAATAGCCAACATGTCGTCGCCCTTGAGCAACGAATCAAGGGGCGAAAAGCGGCAGTTGTCGATCCGTGGCGGCAAGATGAAGTTATTGGCGTCGCTCATCATGCGCAGGCCGCACACGAGGGTGACCTCGCGATGATCGATCAGGATCTGCGCTTGTGACTCGATGCTCGGGGTAAACAGGCGGTCGTCGTCGCACAACACTTTGATGAACTCGCCGCGCGCTTCGGTGACGCAGCGCAGCAGGTTTTTTTGCAGGCCCAGACGCTTGGGGTTGCGCAGGTAACGGACGGGGTGCTGCGGCTCGACAAACGACGCAACGATGTTGCGAATCTCATCGGAGGGCGAGTCGTCGCAGATGACGATTTCGACGTTTGCATAGGTTTGAGCGAGCGAGCTTTCCAGCGCCTGGCTGAAGAAGCGCGGGTTGAAGGCGGGGATGACGATGCTGACCAGAGGGTGTTGATTCACGACGAAACTCTCGAGCGGCGAGCCTCTGCCCTTTCAGGCAGAGGCTGCGGAACCGCTTAGTAAAAGACGGTTGGCGGCTCGACAGACACAGACTCAGATCTTGTTGAACAAGCCCAGTTGGGCAATCTTGCTGAAGGCCAGCTGCGAGGCCTGCAACATGGTCTGTTGCAAGGTCAGGCGAGTCATCACTTCGGCCGGATCGGAATCACGGATCGCCGATTGGGTCTGGGTATTGGCCAGCACCAGGCTCTGGTTGGTGTCGCTCTGGGTATCCAGCGCCGAACCACGACCGCCGACCGAACTCAATGCGGTGGACAACTGATCCGCGCCGCTGGCCAGGTTGCCGATGCCGGAGTCCAGGGCCGCCTGAAACTTCTGCTTCAGGATCGGATTGCCGTTGATCGGCGTATTCAGCGCGGTTTTCAACTGGTTCACGGTGTCCAGGATGTTCTGGGTTTCGTGAGTATTGACTGCCACGCTGAACTGATCGCCCGCACCCGGCGTGCCAGCCAGGGTGAAACTCACGCCCGAGGCCGTCGCCACGCCGGCGGTGACCGTGCCGGAAGACACTGGCGTGCTGCTGGCGGTCAACGGTGCAGCGTACAGATCAAACGCGGTGGCGCTGGTGAACTTCATTACCGCCGAACCGGTCGGGAAACTGGCGTGGTAAGCCACCGGGTCGGTGATGGTGCTGCCCGTTACCTGAGTGGCTGTCGGGTTGCCCGGGCTGCGCGTTGCGGTAAAGCTGTCCGGCTTGGCGGCCAGGGTAAAGGTGTGGCCCGGCAGCACGGCGGCGGCGGTATCGCCAGCCGCCAGATTGATGTTGAGGTTCAGATCGACACCACGGAACGACACGGTCTGACCCGCAGCGGTGGCCGGGTTGAACGCGCCGCCCTGACTGGCTTCGGCGGTCACGTCGTTACCGCCCGAATCAGTAATCTTCAACTGGGTGCCGCTGATGACGGCAACGGTGTACGGTTCGCCGCTACGGAATTTGCTGTTGTAGGTCACGTTCGACGACACCTGGCCGTTGGACAGGACGACACGGCCGTCATCCACGGCCGGCGCGGTCATGGTGACCTGGCTGCGGCTGGTGTTGATGGCTTGCTGGAACACTTCCCAACCGGTGCTGTTGGTGGCCATCGACATGGTGTCGCCGATTGCCAGGTCCAGAGTCACCTGGTCGCCGTTATAGCTGTAGGTGCCATCGGCGTTTTGCGTGAACGGCACGGTATCGCCTTTGGAACCGGCAAAGATGTACTTGCCGTTTTCGTCCTTGCTGTTCATCAGGCTGACCAACTGCTCTTCGATCTGACCCAGCTCCGAAGCGTTGGCTTGACGGTCGGCGTCGGTGTAACCGGCGTTGCCGGCACCGATGGCCAACTCTTTGGCGCGCTGCAATACGTTGGTGATGCTGGTCATTACCGACTCGGTCTGACCCAGGGTCGCCTTGAGCGTATTGGTGTTTGCCTTGTACTGGTCGAGCATCGACGCCTGTTGACCCAATTGCAGCAGGCGCGAGGCACCGACCGGATCATCGGCAGCGGTATTGACGCGAACCAGGCTGCTGGCCTCTTCGCTGCTCTTGACCACGTTGGAAAAGTTCTTCTGATAGTTGGCAGCAGAGGACTCGTAAAACTGGGCGGTAGAAATGCGCATGGGCTACGACTCCTTAAAGACTGTTGATCAGTGTGCTGAAAATTTCCTGCGCAGCCTTGATGATCTGCGAAGACGCGGTGTAGTACTGCTGATACTTGACCAGGTTGCCGGTCTCTTCATCGAGGTCGACACCGGACAATGAGTCGCGGGCGCCCTTGGCGTTGTCGAGGATGGCGCTGGTCGCGGCACTGTCGAGCTTGCCTTGGGCCGCCTTGGCGCCGACACCTTCGACCAGTTTGCCGTAGGCATCGGTCATCGAGATGCCTTTGCTGGCGGAACCGGTGTCCACCACTTGCTTGGTTTGCAAGCCGGCCAGGGCCGTGCCGTTACGGTTATCCAGAGTGCCTGGCTGCGCGATATTGATGTCCACCGCCGTGCCCGTACCTGGCGAACCGGCCACGGTCATGTCGAAGCTGACGGTGCGCTGCACGGCGGGCGGGCCCGGATCCATGATCGGCGCACCCGTGCCGTCCTTGAGAGGCACGGTCAGGCTCAGGGTGTTGTTCTGGTTCGGCTTGATGGTGCCAGTGCTGATCTGCACGCCTTTGGCGTCGAGCAATTGGTAAGGCTGGCTGGAGCCATCGGCCGCTGCGGCACCGAACACCACTTTGACCGGCATGGAGGTGCTCATACCGCTCTGAATAAGCGCGGTGGTGGCCGTGTCGTAGATGTCGAACTGCGTGGTCAGGGTCGGCTGACCGCTGGACGAAATGGTCAAGGTGCCGCTGCCGCCCGGTGCAATCGCAGCGCTCAACGGTGCAGCGATGGCCAGACGCTTGGAGTCGGTCATCTCGGTCTTGATGTTGTCCGCCGCGTTGCGGGTCGGCGTGATCTTGAACGTGTCGCCAGCAGCAGCGGTGCCGCCGGTCAGCTTCAGCGAGAAACCATCAATCACTGGCGGCGGCGTGGTCAGCGTGCTGAACGCGCCCATCGACGTGCCATCCGGCAGGCGCTGCACGGTGTAGTTGGTGCCGCTGGTGAAGGTGACTTTGTAGTCGTTGATCGTCAGCTTGCCGCTGTCCTCGATGCTCACATCGAAGTTGCCCGAGCCGGCGCTGTTGCCGACGGTGGCGACACTGCGGTCGGCCATCTGTGCGGCGCTGTTGATGCTATTGAACAGGTTCGAGCCGAACGCACCGTTCTTGTCGATGCCCTGGGCCTGGAGGCTGTTCATCTGATCGGCAACAACCAGCGCCACGCGACCGAGTTCGTTCATGGCCGGGTCGAGCACGGTGCTGCGATAGCGCAGCAGGCCGCCCATTTCACCACCGGTCATCACCGAGGTGATGTCAACGGTGCTGGAACCGCGATTGAGCTGAATGCCCATGCGCGACGGATCGTCCTGGCTCGGCACCACTTGCAGGGTGCTGGCGGTGCCGCCCATGACCAGCGGCTGACCGCTGCCCAGGTAAATGTCGAGGTTGCCGTCGCGCTCGGTGACCTGCGCACCGGTGAAGGTGGAGAGCTGACGCACGGTTTCATTACGCGCATCGAGCAGGTCGTTCGGCATGCCGCCGGACTTGGAAACTTCGGAAATTTTCTGGTTCAACTGCGCCACGGTGGCGGCCAGTTTGTTGATCTGGTCGGCCATGTTCGTCAGGTTGCCGTTGATGCTCGCATTCTGTGCGGTCAACTGGCTGGACACTGAGTTGAAACGGTTGCTCAAGGCCTGGGCATCGCTGAGCAGCAACTGGCGGGACGCGTCGTCACCCGGCTTGGCGTTGACGTTCTGCACCGAGGCGAAAAACTTCGTCAGCGCGCCGTTGAGGCCCGTGCCGCTGTCCGACAGCAAGGCGTCGAGCGGGCTGATCTGCCCGGCGTACGCGGCCGCATCGCTGTTGAGCGAGGTGGTGGTCTGCAATTGCGCGTCGAGGTAGCTGTTGTAGACGCGACGCACGTCGGCCAGGGTCGTACCGGTGCCGATGTAGACCTTGCCGAACTGACTCGAGGGTTTGCTGCTCTGCACGGTTTGCTGGCGTGAGTAACCGGCGGTGTCAGCGTTAGAAATGTTGTTACCGGTAGTCATCAACGAGGATTGACTAGCGCTCAGACCCGACATCCCGATATTGAGCAAACTCATGGTTCAGACCTTATGCCTTGTGCCTATAGAGGCGTGGTGGAAGCGCCCGCCGCAGCGTAGTTTTGATAACTCGACATCTGCTTGGCTATCTGCGAAATCTTGCTGGCGTAATCCGGGTCTGTTGCATACCCGGCTTTCTGCAGCTCGCGTACAAACTGTTCTGGGTTATCGGCCGCTTTCACAACATCTTGATAGCGATTGTTGGTTTGCAGCAAAGTCACCAGGTCATGGAAGCTGTCTTTGTACGAGTCGTAGGAACGGAACTGCGCCGTCTCCTTGACCATCTCGCCATTCCTGAATTCGCTGGTGATCGCTCGCGCCGAATCACCGGTCCAGCTGCCGGTCGCCTTGATGCCGAACAGGTTGTGGCTGCTGCTGCCATCCTGGGCGCGCATGACCGATTTGCCCCAGCCGGTTTCCAGTGCCGCTTGCGCCACCAGGTAGCGGGCGTCGACGCCGATGCGGTCGGCGGCTTCCTTGGCCAGCGGCAGCATGGTGTTGACGAAGTCGTCGGCGGAACTGAACGCTTTTTTCGGCGGCGCCAATGGAATCTGCGCCATCGCGCGGCCATAAACCTGCAGGCGTCCGCTCGCGTTGTCATTGGTTTGCGTGGCCAGCCAGTCGCCATTGAACAGCGGACCGGCACCGGTCGTCGCCGGCGTGGTGACGCGCTCAGGCAAGAGGATTTTGTTCGGGGTCGCGGCGGCGGGGGGCGTGGCCGAAGGCACAAGACCGGCGAGCAAGCGATCCGCCAGTTTCGGCGGCAACGCCAGCCGGCGCTGGTTGATCAGCTCCATGTCATTGCGATGCGTGCCCTCGCCGGTCGGCGCTTTCACCGAGCGCGAAGCCCACAACGGACGCTGGCCATTGAGCCGCGACAGCGGACCGCCAGTGGCCACGGTGCCTGCCGCAATCGGCGTTGGCACAGCCGCTTTCGCCGCGTCCTGCTTGGCGGCGGACAACGCCGCCGCCTCGCCCGGCGCCAACGGTTTGTTCTTCGACATCTGACGCATCAACACGTCCGCCAGACCAATACCGCCGCCCTCGCGGGACATGGAAACGGCCAACTGCTGGTCGTACATTTCCTGGTATTGCTTGGCCGCCGGCGTGTTCAGCGGGTTGTCCTTGCCCAGCGCTTCGGTGGCCGAGCGCATGGACTTGAGCATTTCACCAAGGAACAGCGATTCGAACTCCTGCGCCACTTTGCGCATGTTGCCGTCGCTGTCCTTGTCGCCGACCTTGAGCTGGTTCAGTCGATTCAAGTCCGAGTAAGAACCCGAATCACTGCTGCTGACCAGACCGCTCTTGCGCATATCCATGGTTGCCGTCCTCAGATCACGATCAGGTCGGCTTGCAACGCGCCGGCCTGTTTCAGTGCTTCGAGGATCGCCATCAAGTCACCCGGTGCCGCGCCGACCTGGTTCACCGCACGGACGATTTCGTCGAGGGTGGTGCCCGGGCCGAATTTGAACATCGGCTTGGCTTCTTGCTGGGCGTTGACCCGCGAACGCGGCACGACGACCGTCTGGCCATTGGACAGGGGGCCGGGCTGGCTGACGATCGGGTCTTCGGTAATGGTCACGGTCAGGCTGCCGTGGGTCACGGCGGCTGGCGACACCTTGACGTTCTGGCCGATCACGATGGTGCCGGTGCGCGAGTTGATGATGACTTTCGCCACCGCCTGACCCGGGTCGACTTCAAGGTTTTCGATGATCGACAAATAGTCGACGCGCTGGCTTGGATCAAGGGGCGCACTGACCCGAATCGAGCCGCCGTCGATGGCCTGGGCAACGCCAGGGCCGAGCAAGTCGTTGATCTTGTCGACGATGCGCTTGGCGGTGGTGAAGTCGGAACGGTTGAGGTTCAGCGTCAGGCTGTTGCCCTGGTTGAAACCGCTCGGCACCGAGCGTTCAACCGACGCACCACCGGGGATGCGACCGGCCGACGGAACGTTGACGGTGATCTTCGAACCGTCCCGACCTTCAGCATCAAAACCGCCGACCACCAGGTTGCCCTGAGCGACCGCGTAGACGTTGCCGTCGATACCTTTGAGCGGCGTCAGCAGCAAGGTGCCGCCACGCAGGCTCTTGGAGTTACCGATGGACGAAACGGTGATGTCGACCTGCTGACCCGGCTTGGCGAACGCCGGCAGATCGGCACTGATCGACACCGCCGCGACGTTCTTCAACTGCACGTTGCCCGAACCCGGCGGCACCTTGATGCCGAACTGCGAAAGCATGTTGTTGAAAGTTTGCAGGGTGAACGGGGTCTGCGTCGTCTGGTCGCCGGTGCCGTTAAGCCCGACCACCAGGCCGTAGCCGATCAATTGGTTGGACCGTACGCCGGAAATACTGGCGATGTCCTTCAGCCGCTCGGCTTGCGCGTTGAACGCGGCCGACAGCATCAGGGCGGCCACCATCAGGTGTTTAAAGTTCAACGTGGCCACCTAGAAAGGGAACAGCGGGCTGAGGAAGAAACGGTCGAACCAGCCTGGCTGACTCGCATCGGCAAACGAACCGGTGCCCGAGTAAGTGATGCGTGCATCGGCGACGCGGGTCGACGATACGGTGTTGTCGGTGGCGATGTCATCGGCGCGCACCATGCCGGCAATGCGCACCAGCTCATCGCCGGTGTTCAGTGTCATCCACTTCTCGCCACGCACGGCGATGATGCCGTTGGGCAACACGTCCGCGACGGTCACGGTGATCGAACCGGTGAGGCTGTTGCCCTGCCCGGCCTTGCTGTCACCCTTGGTCGCGCGGTCGCCGCTGTAGCCGACGTCCAGACTCAGGTCGCCGCTGCCCACCGGGTTATTGGTGTTCAGGCCACCGCCAAAGAACGAACTCAGGCCGATGTCGGTCTTGCTGTTCTTGCCGATTTGCGAGTTGGCGCTTTTGCTCGCCTGGGTCTTCTCGTTCAGGGTGATGGTGATGATGTCACCGACCCGATAAGCCTTGCGGTCGCTGTACAGGTTCTGCTCGAAACCGGCCTGATAAATCGAGCCGTTATTGGCGGCAGCCGGCAGCGGCGTTCGCGGCAACACCGGGGCGTAATAAGGGTCATTGGGCTTGGGCGTCGGCGCGACGCAGCCCGCGAGCGCGGTGATCCCACTCAGTGCCAGCACAGATACAAAGCGATTCATGACCCTACCTCACGGTGTTGCAGGCGACCTCATGGTCGCCTCATAGACTTGATTACAGATTCTGCGTTACGAACGAGAGCATCTGGTCGGCGGTGGAGATCACCTTGGAGTTCATCTCGTAGGCGCGCTGAGTGGTGATCATGTTGACCATCTCTTCAACGGTGCTGACGTTGGACGTTTCCAGGGTGTTCTGCAGCGTGGTACCGAAACCGTTCAGGCCCGGCGTACCGACTTGCGGTGCGCCACTGGCGGCGGTTTCCAGGAACAGGTTGTTGCCCACGGCTTGCAGGCCGGCCGGGTTGATGAAGTCGGCGGTTTGCAGGTTGCCGATCACCTGGTTGGCCGGGTTGCCCGGAACGGTGATGGACACGGTGCCGTCGCGACCGACCGTGAAGGTCTGCGCGTCGTTCGGGATCACAATCGCCGGCTCCAGGGCGAAGCCGCTGGCGTTGACGATCTGGCCGTTGGAGTCGAGGTGGAACGTGCCGTCACGGGTGTAGGACGTGGTGCCGTCCGGCTGCAGGATCTGGAAGAAACCGCGACCGTCGACTGCCAGGTCAAGTGGCTGCTCGGTGGTTTGCAGGCTGCCGGCGGTGAAGTTTTTCTGGGTGCCGACGATGCGCACACCGGTACCCACTTGCAGACCCGACGGCAATTCGCTGTCCTGGGTCGACTGGGCGCCAGGCTGGCGTTTGATCTGATACAGCAAGTCCTGGAACTCGGCACGGTCACGTTTGAAACCCGTGGTCGATACGTTCGCCAGGTTGTTGGAAATGGTCGTCAGGTTGGTGTCCTGGGCGGACAGACCTGTTTTGGCAACCCATAGAGCCGGAAGCATTCGATTCTCCTCGTGCGCCTGTTTTACGGCGCGACGTTCTGATAATTAGCTGATCTGCAAGACCCGAGCCATGGCCTGGTCATCGTCTTTGGCGGTGTTCATCATCTTGATGTGCAGCTCGAACTGCTTCGACAAAGCCAGTACCGACGTCATCTCTTCGACGGCATTGACGTTGCTCGACTCAAGGAACCCGGACACCAGTTTGACGCCCGCGTCGGCTTGCGCCGGCTTGCCGTCTTTGGTGTGGATCGAACCGTCCAGGCCCTTGGTCATGTTCTTCAGGTCAGGGTTGACCAGTTTGATGCGGTCGACTTCCGCCATTACGCGCGGGCCTTCGCCCATCGCACGGATGCTGATGGTGCCGTCTTCGCCGACTTCGATTTGCTGCTCGGGTGGCACGGCGATCGGACCGCCATTGCCCATCACCGGCATGCCGTTGCCGGCACGCAACACGCCCAATGCATCAACGTTCAGGCTGCCGGTGCGCACATAGCTTTCAGCGCCATCGGGGTTCTGCACGGCGATCCAGCCATTGCCTTGCACGGCGACATCGAGGTCACGACCGGTTTCAACCATCGAACCCGGGGAGAAGTCGGTGGCCGGGCGCTCAGTCATTGCAAACGCACGCGCCGGAAAGCTGTCACCAAACACCGGCATCGAGCGGGCCTGTTCCAGGTCCTTCTGAAAACCGTTGGTGGAGATGTTTGCCAGGTTGTTGGCATGGGCCTTTTGCGCCAGTGCATTCTGGCTGGCGCCGGTCATTGCCACATAAAGGTACTTGTCCACACTCTTTCCTCTGCATGCCGGACGTTTGCCGCCCACTGCTGTACTGATGAGCGATAAGCAATTTGCAGACCAACTTTTTTCTGGCGGCGCCGGGGCCGGTAAACAAAGGACTTGGGGGAGATCGGGGGGATTTCCGGATTGTGTCAAAGTCGAAAAACCGGCGGTGTTATGCCGGTTGGTGGCAAGTGCTGGCCCTTTGCAGTCAACACAGATGTTCTGCGGGATGTTTACAGGTGAGGGATGTTTAAAGGTGAGGGATGTTTACAGGTGAGGGATGTTTACAGTTTGTGGCGAGGGGCTTGTTGTGGCGAGGGGGCTTGCCCCCGTTCGGCTGCGCAGCAGTCGTAAATCCAGGCAACTCGGTAGCCCTGACAGATTGCTGGGGGTTGCTTCGCAACCCAACGGGGGCAAGCCCCCTCGCCACAGAAGCCTCCCTCACCACAGAGGCCTCCTTGCCACAGAAGCCTCCTCACCACAGAAGCCCCCTGGTCACAAAGTTGTCGCTACCGCTGCTTAGGCACCGGGCTCTTTACCAACTTCATACTCACGCAGCTTGTTGGCAATGGTGGTATGCGAAACCCCCAACCGCTTGCCCAGTTGCCGACTGCTCGGATGTTCTGAATACAGTCGCTCCAGCACCGCTTTCTCAAAGCGCCCGACAATCGCATCCAACCCACCCTCCAGCGAAAAATCGCCAAGCGGCTGACGCACGCCGTAATCCGGCAAGCGAATATGCTCGGCCTTCACTGTGCCGCCCTCGCACAGGGAAACCGCCTGGAACAACACGTTCTCCAGTTGCCGGACGTTGCCCGGCCAATGGTAATGGCTGAGCCGCTCCATCGCCGCCGGCGCCAGTTTCGGCAACGGGCAGCCGATCTGGCGACTGGCCTGGTCGAGAAAGTGCTCCACCAGCGGCGGCAAACCGTCGAGGCATTCGCGCAACGGCGGGATGTGCAGCGAAAGCACGTTCAAGCGGTGATACAAATCCTGGCGAAACTCACCTCGGGCGCACAACTCGGACAAATCCACCTGCGTCGCACAAATCACCCGCACATCCAGATAAACCTCTTCGTCACTGCCTACACGCCGGAAGCAACCGTCCTGCAGGAAGCGCAGCAGTTTCACCTGCAAGCGCGGGCTCATTTCGCCGACGCCGTCGAGAAAAAGCGTACCGCCCGCCGTCAGCTCCAGCAGCCCAAGCTTGCCCTCGGCCCGCGCGCCCTCGAAAGCGCCGGGGCCGTAACCGAACAGCTCGGTCTCGGCCATCGACTCCGGCAACCCGGCACAGTTGAGCGCCATCAGCGGTGATTGGCCGCGCGGGCTCGCCAGGTGGCAGGCGCGCGCCAGCAACTCTTTGCCGGTGCCGGTTTCGCCTTCTATCAATAGCGGCGCATCCAGCGGCGCCATGCGTCGGGCTTCGCGCACTACCGCCGCCATCACTTTCGAGCTTTGGAAGATGCTGTCGAAGCCGCGTAGCTCCTGTTTGCGCACGTTGTAGATGCGCTCACCGACACGGTCGGCGCGGTGCAACGTGAGGACCGCGCCGGCCATGGCCTCGCTGTCGTCATGTTCCGATTGCAGCGGCGCGATGTCGGCCAGAAACACATCGCCCTTCACCTTCACCCGCAAACCGTTGATTCGTGATTTGTTGGCGCGCACCAGCTCCGGCAAATCGAAATCCTCGGCATAGCGCGACAGCGGAATGCCCGGCACCTCGTCCACCCGCACCCCGAGCAACTGCGCCGCCGCGCGGTTGGCGGCGACGATGGAGCCGCCCATATCGATCGACAACACGGGGAATTCCAACGCGCCGAGCAAGGCATTGAGCTCCATGTGCCGACGCTCGCTGGGCATAAGCCCTACGCGCTTGACGCCAAATACCCCGGCAATCGATTCGAATTTCGCCCGCAATGCCTGGAACTGAATGTTGATCAGGTTCGGACAATGCAGGTAGATGGCGTTGCCATGCTCACCACCGACCTCGCCGCGAGCGACGTTAATCCCGTACTCCACCAGCAAGTTGAGAATGTCGCGCAGGATGCCGATGCGGTTCTGGCAATGGACTTTGATACGCATAAGAAAGGCCCGAAAAAGACTGTAAGTAAGCTCGATGCCTGGCGCGAAACCGGTGGGAGCGGGCTTGCTCGCGAAAGCGTCGACCCCTCCCTGACATCGATGGGTCAGACACCTCGCCGTCGCGAGCAAGCCCGCTCCCACAAGGGAATTGCAGCGCCTCCGGGCGGATGTTTCTGCCAAGGCACAAAGTTAGTCGTCAAGATTATGTGACACCCAGAGCACTTTTCAACCCCGCGAATCGCAACCCCTGCGCCACAACGGCCAATCCGTAACGAAAACTTTACGAAATGTAGCGAATTTTCCTACGCGAGCTGCAAGCCACCTGCTGCAACTCCGCACGCCTTGAGGTATTTCTGGGTCCATAGCAGGACATAACAAGAACGAAATCCCCTAGCAGGAGAGCAGCATGAAGCAGACGCACTACGTGGCTCGCGAGCCCGATGCGCAAGGTTTTATCGACTACCCCGCCGAAGAACACGCGGTGTGGAACACGCTGATCACTCGTCAACTGAAAGTGATCGAAGGGCGTGCGTGCCAGGAATACCTGGACGGTATCGAAAAGCTCGGTCTGCCCCACGACCGCATTCCGCAACTCGGCGAAATCAACAAAGTCCTCGGTGAAACCACCGGTTGGCAAGTTGCCCGGGTGCCGGCGCTGATTCCCTTTCAGACCTTTTTTGAATTGCTGGCCAACAAGCAGTTTCCGGTGGCGACGTTTATTCGCACCCGTGAAGAACTGGATTACCTGCAAGAACCGGATATTTTCCACGAGATCTTTGGTCACTGCCCGCTGCTGACCAACCCCTGGTTTGCCGAGTTTACCCACACCTACGGCAAACTCGGCCTACAGGCTTCCAAGGAAGAACGCGTGTATCTGGCGCGTTTGTACTGGATGACCATCGAGTTCGGCCTGGTGGATACGCCTGAAGGCCAGCGCATCTACGGCGGCGGCATTTTGTCATCGCCCAAAGAAACCGTTTATTGCCTGTCGGACGCACCTGAACATCAGGCCTTCGATCCGCTGGAATGCATGCGCACACCGTACCGCATCGACATCCTGCAACCTTTGTACTTTGTCCTGCCCAACCTCAAGCGCCTGTTCGATGTGGCCCATGAAGACATCATGGGCATGGTCAAGCAAGGCATGCAGCTGGGCCTGCACGCACCGAAATTTGCGCCCAAGCCCAAGGCTGCCTGAACACTCCGACAGTCGCGGGATGCGCTGAAAAATAGTAACGTCCAACAAGAATCGAATCGGGAAACAGACCATGTCCACTTTGAACCAAGCCCACTGCGAAGCCTGCCAGGCCGGCGCCCCTCAGGTCAGCGATGAAGAACTGCCAGTACTGATCAAACAGATCCCGGACTGGAACATCGAAGTGCGCGACAGCGTGATGCAACTGGAAAAAGTTTTCCTGTTCAAGAACTTCAAACACGCGCTGGCATTCACCAACGCCGTCGGTGAAATCTCCGAAGCTGAAGGCCACCACCCGGGTTTGCTGACCGAGTGGGGCAAAGTCACCGTGACCTGGTGGAGCCACTCGATCAAAGGCCTGCACCGCAACGACTTCATCATGGCCGCGCGCACTGACGACGTGGCGAAGGATGCCGAGGGCCGCAAGTAATGCATTTCGATGCCATCGGCCGGGTTCCCGGCGACCCGATTCTCGGCTTGATGGAAGCCTATGCGCAGGACCCGAACCCGCGCAAATTCGACCTCGGCGTGGGGGTCTATAAAGACGCTCAGGGCCTGACGCCGATTCCGCAGTCGGTGAAACTCGCCGAGCAGCGCCTGGTGGATCGTCAGACCACCAAAACCTATATCGGCGGTCACGGCGAGCCGGCGTTCGGCAAGGCCATCAGCGAACTGGTGCTGGGCGCCGATTCCCCGCTGATCGCGCAACAGCGCGCTGGCGCAACCCAGACGCCGGGCGGCACCGGCGCGCTGCGCTTGAGTGCCGACTTCATCGCGCAATGCCTGCCAGGCCGTGGCGTCTGGTTGAGCAATCCGACCTGGCCGATCCACGAAACCATTTTCGCGGCGGCCGGAGTCAAGGTCAGTCATTACCCTTACGTCGGCAGCGATAACCGCCTCGACGTCGAGGCGATGCTGGCGGCGCTGGAAGAAGCGCCAAAGGGCGACGTGGTCTTGCTGCACGCCTGCTGCCACAACCCGACCGGTTTCGACCTGACCCATGACGACTGGCGCCGAGTGCTGGACGTGGTACGCAATCGTGACCTGGTTCCGCTGATCGACTTCGCCTATCAGGGTTTCGGCGATGGGCTGGAACAGGATGCGTGGTCGACCCGGTTGTTTGCCGCCGAGTTGCCGGAAGTGCTGATCACCAGTTCCTGCTCGAAGAACTTCGGGCTGTACCGTGATCGCACCGGCGCGTTGATTGTCTGCGCAAAAACCGCTGACAAGCTGATGGATATCCGCAGCCAACTGGCCAACATCGCCCGCAACCTGTGGTCGACGCCGCCAGACCACGGCGCTGCGGTAGTGGCGACCATTCTCGGCGACCCCGAGCTGAAAAGCCTCTGGGCCGACGAAGTGGAAGCCATGCGTTCGCGCATCGCCCAACTGCGCAGCGGGTTGCTCGACGCGCTTGAGCCGCACGGCTTGCGTGAGCGTTTTGCACACATTGGCGTGCAGCGCGGGATGTTTTCCTACACCGGTTTGCTGCCGGAGCAGGTCAAACAGCTGCGCGATCATCACAGCGTGTACATGGTCGGCACCGGCCGGGCCAACGTCGCCGGGATTGATGCGACACGCCTCGATCTGCTGGCCGAAGCGATTGCCGAAGTCTGCAAGTAACCCCAAACCATTGCATATCCCTTGTGGGAGCGGGCTTGCTCGCGAAAGCGCAGTGTCAGTCACCATTTAAATCGACTGATACACCGCTTTCGCGAGCAAGCCCGCTCCCACATCTGGTTTCGCCTCCGTCTTGGAGCCCTGCGGCCATTGGTCGCAGAAATCCGAGATAAACGTCTGTTTGTCATTTCTCCTGCTGTATCCTGCGCAGGCTTTGTAAAAGCGCGGATCTACCAGATCTATCAACAGACTTTGCGAGGAGCGCGAACCATGCACGAGATCCCTAATCTCCCCTTCCCAAGCCTGCACGAAACTGAGCAGACAACCCCGCAACAAGCCGGCGCCCAACAGCCCGAGCCGAAAGAAGCCTCTGACAGCCGCAAGGCTGACAGCGAAGACTGAAACACCCGCACCACCAGACCGTGTGGAAAGCGCTAACATGCGCTTTCCACACCGCCTGAACCCTTGAGTTGCACACCATGACTGACAATTTCAGCGACACCCAGGCCAGCGTCCTGATCGGCACCGCCGAGAAGATGATCGAGATCTGGAATCGCCTCTCCCCCGAAAAACAAGCCGCCCTGCTCGCCCGCTTCGGCAGCGAAGAAAACGCCTTGGCCGCTTTGGTCACGACGCAACTGGTTGCCCCCGCCAAGCCCTGAATCAGCCCCGTCCGGCAAATAGTTTTACTTTTCCACGACCCGCGAGCCTTCGCGCCGCTATCATAAGCAGCCTATCTATCCTGCTTTCCCGTGGACCTTTACCCATGTCTGAAAACCAGCGCCCCCTGGCGGTCACGCTGCAAGTCGTTTCCATCGTTCTGTTTACCTTCATCGGCTACCTGAATATCGGCATCCCCCTCGCCGTATTGCCCGGTTATGTCCACAGCGACCTCGGCTTCGGCGCCGTGATTGCCGGGCTGGTGATCAGCGTGCAATACCTGGCCACCCTGCTCAGCCGGCCTTACGCCGGCAAAATCATCGACAACAAAGGCAGCAAACTGGCAGTGATGTACGGCCTCGCCGGTTGCGGTTTGAGCGGTGTGTTCATGCTGATTTCGGCCTGGACCCAAAGCTTGCCGATGCTGAGCCTGATCAGCCTGTTGATCGGTCGCCTGGTCCTCGGCAGCGCCGAAAGTCTGGTGGGCTCCGGCTCGATTGGCTGGGGCATCGGCCGTGTCGGCGCGGCGAACACCGCCAAAGTCATCTCCTGGAACGGCATCGCCAGCTATGGCGCATTGGCCGTCGGCGCACCGCTGGGCGTGCTGTTGGTCAGTCATTTGGGCTTGTGGAGCATGGGCGTGAGCATCGTCCTGCTGGCGGTTATCGGTCTGGCATTGGCCTGGCCGAAAACTGCGGCACCCATTGTGGTCGGTGAGCGTCTGCCGTTCATGCATGTGCTGGGGCGAGTGCTGCCCCACGGCTGCGGACTGGCGCTGGGCTCGATCGGTTTTGGCACCATCGCCACCTTCATCACCCTGTATTACGCGACGCAACACTGGGACAACGCGGTGCTGTGCCTGAGCCTGTTCGGCGCAAGCTTTATTGGTGCGCGGTTGCTGTTCGGCAACCTGATCAACCGTCTCGGCGGCTTTCGCGTGGCGATTGTTTGTCTGTCAGTGGAAACGTTGGGCTTGCTGCTGCTATGGCTGGCGCCGGACGCGCATTGGGCGCTGGCCGGCGCGGCGTTGAGCGGGTTCGGGTTTTCGCTGGTGTTCCCGGCGCTGGGCGTGGAGGCGGTCAACCTGGTGCCAGCTTCCAGCCGTGGCGCGGCGGTCGGGGCCTATTCGCTGTTTATCGATTTATCGCTGGGGATTACCGGGCCAGTGGCCGGTGCAATTGCCGCCGGGTTCGGTTTTGCCTCTATTTTCTTGTTCGCCGCGATTGCCGCGCTGAGCGGTCTTGCGTTGAGTGTTTATCTCTACCGGCAAGCGCCAAGGCACCTTGATGAAAAGTACCGGGAAGAAAGAGCAGCCCGCTAGAAATCGACCTTGCCGCGCCCTGCCTTGATGCTGCCGCGCTTGGTCTTGGATTCGAGCCGACGCTTCTTCGAACCCAGCGTCGGTTTGGTCGGGCGGCGCTTCTTCTCGACTTTGGTGGCGCTGAGAATCAACTCGGTCAACCGCTCCAGCGCATCCGCGCGATTGGCTTCCTGCGTGCGGTATTGCTGGGCCTTGATGATCAACACCCCTTCGCTGGTGATGCGACTGTCCCGCAGCGCCAGCAACCGCTCCTTGTAGAACTCGGGCAAGGACGAGGCCGGAATGTCGAAGCGCAGGTGCACGGCGCTGGAGACTTTATTGACGTTCTGCCCGCCAGCACCTTGCGCGCGAATGGCCGTCAACTCGATCTCGGCATCCGGTAGGTGCACGTTGTTGGAAATCACCAGCATGGAGAAGCGTCCGGGGTCAGGGCCGCTAGAATACCGCGAATGAAGCCCTCGGAACGTCGTAGATCCACTGTGGGAGCGAGCTTGCTCGCGATGGCGATGTGTCAGGCAGTATTTATGTTGACTGGTACACCGCCATCGCGAGCAAGCTCGCTCCCACAAGGTTTGTGGGGATCCTGGAAACAACAAACCGGCACATGGCCGGGTTTGTCGTTCCTGCACGCCGGGTTATTTCACGGCGGTCTGCAACGCTTGCTGCGCGCTGCGCTTGTTCTTGATGCCATAGCAAACCCACATGAAGACGACCCACACTGGAATCGCATACACCGAGATCTGGATCCCGGGGATCAGCAGCATCACGCCGAGAATGAACACCACAAACGCCAGGCAGATGTAGTTTCCGTACGGGTACCACAGCGCCTTGAACAGCGGCGTTTGTTTGGTTTTGTTCATGTGTTGGCGGAATTTGAAGTGCGAGAAGCTGATCATCGCCCAGTTGATCACGAGGGTGGCAACCACCAGCGACATCAACAGTTCCAGCGCGTGTTGCGGGATCAGGTAGTTCAGCAACACGGCGATCAGTGTCACCGCTGCCGAGGCAAGGATCGACCGCACCGGTACGCCGCGCTTGTCGATTTTCGCCAGGGCTTTCGGCGCATCACCCTGTTGAGCCATGCCCAGCAACATGCGGCTGTTGCAGTAGGTGCCGCTGTTGTACACCGACAATGCCGCGGTCAGTACCACAAAGTTGAGGATGTGCGCGGCGGTGCTGCTGCCGAGCATCGAGAACACCTGAACGAACGGGCTGCCGCTGTAGGAGTCGCCGGACGCGTTCAGGGTGCTCAGCAGGCTGTCCCATGGCGTCAGCGACAGCAGAATGACCAAGGCACCGATGTAGAAAATCAGGATCCGGTAGATCACCTGGTTGATGGCTTTCGGGATCACGGTTTTCGGTTTGTCGGCTTCGGCTGCGGTGAAACCGAGCATTTCCAGGCCACCGAAGGAAAACATGATGATCGCCATGGCCATCACCAGGCCGCTGACGCCGTTCGGGAAGAAGCCCCCGTGGGCCCACAGGTTGCTCACGGATGCTTGCGGGCCGCCGTGGCCGCTGACCAGCAAATAGCTGCCCAGGGCAATCATGCCGACAATCGCCACCACCTTGATGATCGCGAACCAGAATTCGGCTTCACCGAAGACTTTGACGTTGGCCAGGTTGATCAGATTGATCAGCACGAAGAAGCCGGCGGCCGAGACCCAGGTCGGGATTTCCGGCGCCCAGTAGTGAATGTATTTGCCGACCGCGGTCAGCTCCGACATGCCCACCAGAATGTACAGAATCCAGCAGTTCCAGCCCGATAGGAAACCGGCAAAACCGCCCCAGTATTTGTGCGCGAAGTGGCTGAAGGAACCGGCCACCGGCTCCTCGACGATCATCTCGCCGAGCTGGCGCATGATCATGAACGCGATGAAGCCGCAGATGGCATAGCCGAGGATCATCGACGGGCCAGCGGTTTTCAGCACCCCGGCCGAGCCGAGGAACAACCCGGTACCGATCGCGCCACCGAGGGCGATCAGTTGAATATGACGATTTTTCAGGCCGCGTTTCAGCTCGCCTGAAGGCGCGTTTTGTCCACTCATGAAAGAAGTCCCACGTTCAACGTATTTGCAACGGTCATGCGTCACCTGTTTGTTTTTATCTGTGACGAAATCGAACCCGACACGCTCGTGACGCGACGGAGTGAACAAGGCGGATGGCCTTGAAGTGTGCGCATTTGCGCAGGAGGTCACAGGTAAAACGCGGCGCATTGTACACCTGTAACCCCCTGCTGCCAGACACCGCTGGATCAGCGCGCCATTTGCCGGGATTGCCTGTGTCCGCCTCGAGCGTCTCGGGCGGCTGCAAAAACAGAGTCGGACCGTTGCAGGTCATCGACGTGGGCGACGGAAACATCGCCCGACGGGGAGAGTTGAAGATGCGTCACGGCGTTCATTGCGCCTCCTTCTTGTTATGCGCCTGCACGGCAGGCATGGGGCGCATCTCACCCTTCCCGCGTCGCCGAAACAAGCAGGCCAGAGCCCTGCGAAGCCATTGCGCGACTGACTGGCGGCAGGTTTTCCTTACAGCCTTTTTTAAACCGTCGATCCTGTGGTTTTGGTGCTCACTATCGTCAGGATTTTTTTACACGCCGTAACGTTTAGTTTCCAAATCAGATTAATCTGTAGGACGACTGCAAATTGACGTTAGGAAGCTTCCTAAGGAAAAGGTCGAGTTAGTTTTTTGTTTTGTATTAATAAAATGTCGTTTAAAAAACAGAATAAAAAGTTCAAATAAAACTAATTCAATTATTTTTTTGCGTTTCAAAACACCGTGAACTAGGTTTTCAGCGACTTGCCGAGCCGCATCGACCGGCAAGTTGTTCTGACTCAAAAGTCATCTAGGAGATTCACTATGCAACTGGACAAAGACTTGGAAACTGAACTGCAACTGGACGATTGGTTTGAAGCACCGACCCATGAAGCCGCTGTTGAAATGATGCAAGCCGACGCGGTTGTTCCGTTCGGCACCGCGATGTGGCCTCTGTAAAGCCATCCCGGCAGGCACGATCCGGCCGGTCGTGCCTGCCACTTTTTTCTCGGTTTGTCAGGGAGGACTACATGGATAAGCTACGGGCCCTATCGCATTTCCTTTACTACCTCGAACATCACCCGGCCCTTGTCGGCATCAACCCGGCGAAGGTATTGCTTGGCCACACAGCAGATTACGAAGCATTGACCGGCGCCATTGCCGAGCAGGCCGGCAGCCGTTCACAGTTCCGCTTCAGCGCGATGCGTCTGGACCTCGAACCCACGGATTTGCTGGCCCAGGCCATTGCCGACAGCGATCTGTACATTTTCTTCTACGACTCTTCCACCCTGCCCAACCCACGCCCCGACGGCCCGGAGTTTGTTCGTGCGCTGCAAGGCGTGATGGCGGAGAACTGGAAGAAGTCGCTGCTGTTCAAGGATTACGGCGATTACTTTTACGACACATTCAGTGTCACCCCGCAACGCATTGCCGGGTTGAACAGCCACTTGATCCAGCGCATGTCCCAGGCCACCACGTTAAGTTTCAAAGATGATCACGGTTCGTGGTTTGAAACACCGCTGAGCAGCATCAAGAAGTGGACCGATATCAATGGCGTCGGCAACTTCGATCTGGCACCCGGCGAAATCGCCACCCACAGCGAAGCGATAAATGGCCGGGTGAAGTTTATGGGGACGTTCCTCAGCACCATTCCATTTGCCCGCAAGTACGGGGTGCTGGCGTCACCGCTGGAATTGTGGATCGAGAATTCGACTATCAGCAAGATCGCCACGGACGTACCGGGGCTGGAGCATGATTTCAACAAATACCTGGACGCCAATCCGTCGAATCGGCGGATCGAGGAGTTGGGGATTGGCACCAATGAAGGCGTGAAGACGTTGTATGCGCGCAATGCCGGGTTCGAAGAGCGCCATTGCGGCTTGCATCTTGGATTGGGCGGCGGGGCCAAGGGCAGTCATCATCTGGATTTGATTTTTTCCAGCGGGGTTTTGGCGCTGGATGATGAGCCGGTGTTTGATGGGCGGTTTGTGTTTTAGCCTGAAGGGATCAGGTGATGCTACTGGCGCCTTCGCGGGCAAGCCCGCTCCCACAGGTGACCGAGCGCTATCACGGTATGCGATCAAAATGTGGGAGCGGGCTTGCCCGCGAAGGCGTCCGACCATTCGCTACATCACTAAAGCCAGACCCAAAAAAAACGCCAACCCGAAGGTTGGCGTTTTTTATACGGCGCTTACCGGTTACTCCGGCTTGCGACGCCCAAAGCCCGGGCGCTGGCCCGAACCGGCTGGCGCGCCACGGCGTTTGCCCGATGGCGCATCCTTGTCGACCAGAACGATACCTGGGCGTTTTTTCGCCGGCGCCTTGGCCGGACGCTTGGTGTCGGCCGGACGGTCTGCCACTGGCGTACCGCGACTCGAATCGCCACGCGGAGCACCGCGATCACTACGACCGCCGCTTGGCGCGCCGCGACCTTCGCCACGCTCAGTACGACCGTTGGCCGGACGTGGTGTGCGCGGACCGCGCTCGCCATCGGCGCGTGGCGCTGCTGGTTTGCGGGCTGGACGCTCGCCTTCGATATGCGGTTCGCGGGTATCACGCGGCGTAGCGGCCGTCTGGTTACCGATAGCGGGACGCAACGAACGCACGCGCTCGGTCTTGCCCATCGGACGCGACGATTTACGCTGCATGCGGTCGAGCTTGTCTTTGCTCTTGGCGTTCATCTGCGGCATGGCCACAGGCGTCAGGCCCACTTCGGCACTGAGGATGTCGACTTCGTACTGGCTCATTTCGCGCCAGCGACCCATCGGCAGGTCGGAGTTGAGGAACACCGGACCGAAACGCACGCGCTTCAGACGGCTGACCACCAGGCCCTGGGATTCCCACAGACGACGGACTTCGCGGTTGCGACCTTCCATCACCACGCAGTGATACCAGTGGTTGAAACCTTCGCCACCCGGTGCCTGTTTGATGTCGGTGAACTTGGCCGGGCCGTCTTCGAGGACGACGCCAGCTTTCAAGCGTTCGATCATCTCGTCGTCAACTTCGCCACGTACGCGTACCGCGTATTCACGGTCCATTTCGTAGGAGGGGTGCATCAGGCGATTGGCCAGTTCACCGTCTGTGGTGAACATCAATAGCCCGGTGGTGTTGATGTCCAGACGACCGATGTTGATCCAGCGACCTTCTTTCGGGCGCGGCATCTTGTCGAAAACGGTCGGACGGCCTTCCGGGTCAAGACGGGTGCAGATTTCACCGTCGGGCTTGTTGTACATGATCACGCGGCGCACCGACTCGGCGGCTTCTTCGCGCTTGATCACCTTGCCATCAATGGTGATGGCGTCGTGCATGTCGACGCGCTGCCCGAGGGTGGCGTCTTTGCCATTGACCTTGATGCGGCCGTGGCTGATCCAGGCTTCTACGTCACGGCGCGAGCCGACGCCGATACGGGCGAGGACTTTCTGCAGTTTTTCGCCTGCAGGGCCGATTTCCTGATCGTCTTTCGAGCCGTCTTTCTGGTCGTTGATACTCATCTGGGCACCTCCCGGTGTGGTCTGTTCAGGCCGCTCTGAAGTGAGGGGGCCTGAAGAGTTGAAAGCAGGGTCTCGGGCGAAGGGATCGCCGGAGGGTCGCGAATCATACGCTCATGCAAGCGTTCGCGCATCAGAGACTAGCTGATGAATAGCCAGTTACTTGTTTTTCCGCCGACCGGCGGTGCCGAGTTTGATCAACCGCAACGCCGCTTCAGCCAGGACGGTGCGCTTGTCGGCCTTGTCGAGCTTCTTCCAGGCCTTGATCTCGCGCTTGCTGCGCCCACACCCGAGGCAGATGTCATCGGTGAATTTGCAGACGCTGATGCACGGGTCTTTGGTTGAGCTCATCATTGACTCCTGCGAACACATTTCAATGTCGGAGCGGGCTTGCTCGCGAAGAAGGAGTGTCAGTCGTCAAACTCGCGGCGTTCGGCCTCGATTGCTTCGGCCAGGGCGCGAGCTTCGGCTTCTTCGTCGGTCAACTCGGGTTCGGGCTTCGGCTGTTCGAGGGCAGCGACAGCGGCCAGGAGTTTCTCGCGCGCTTCGGCGACCCCAAGGACGTCATCTTCCAACTCTGGTTCCGGCGCTGCTTCGGCTGTGGCTTCAGTCTCGACCTGAAGTTCAACGTCGATCTCGGGTTCAGGCAGATCCAGCACTTCGTCGGAATCCGTCACCACGCTGTCGCGCAAAATGTCGTCGAAGTCGGTCTTGATCCCCTCCTCCATGGTGTCCAGCTCCAGCAGCAACGTGTGGAAACTGGTTTCTTCCTTCGGCTCTTCCGGCTCGGCGCTGGCGTCGGCCAGTTCCTGCAAACCGGCCGGCACCGGCGCGTCGTCGAAGTCGAGCACCGGGTCTGGCTCCAGCTCGCGCAACTCTGCCAGCGGCGGCAAATCGTCGAGGTTCTTCAGGTTGAAGTGATCGAGAAACGCCTTGGTCGTGGCGAACATTGCCGGCTTACCGGGCACATCGCGGTAACCGACGATGCGAATCCACTCGCGCTCCAGCAGCGTCTTGACGATCTGACTGTTGACCGCCACCCCGCGCACGTCTTCGATCTCGCCCCGGGTGATGGGTTGGCGATAGGCGATCAGCGCGATGGTTTCGAGCATGGCCCGCGAGTAACGTTGCGGGCGCTCTTCCCACAAACGGCCCACCCACGGCGAAAACTTTTCGCGAATCTGCAAGCGATAACCGGAGGCGACTTCCTTCAATTCGAAGGCGCGGCCATCGCAGGACTTGGCAAGAATCGTCAGCGCTTTCTTGAAGACGGGCGGCTCCGGGCGCTCGCCCTCTTCGAAAAGCTCGAACAGGCGTTCAAGCGATTGCGGTTTTCCCGAGGCCAACAGAAAGGCTTCAAGCAGTGGCGCCAGCTCGCGGGGTTCAGTCAGGTTCATGATTCAACTCGTTATTCGGCACGGGCTCGCACGTGGATCGCCGCGAACGGCTCATTCTGCACCAGCTCGACCAAAGATTCCTTGACCAGTTCGAGGATCGCCATAAAGGTCACGACCACCCCCAGACGTCCTTCTTCAGCGGTGAACAACTCGGCAAACGGCACAAAACCGCCGCCCTTGAGCCGTTCCAGTACGTCACTCATGCGCTCGCGGGTGGACAGCGCCTCGCGGCTGACCTGGTGGCTTTCAAACATGTCGCCACGGCGCAGGACCTCGGCCATGGACAGCAATATTTCCGACAGTCGTACATCCGGCAGCAGTTTGCGCGCCCTGGCTTCCGGAGCGTCGAGCTTGGGCACCACCACGTCACGGCCGACCCGGGTCAGGCCATCGATGCCTTCAGCCGCCGCCTTGAAGCGCTCGTACTCCTGCAAGCGGCGAATCAGTTCGGCGCGCGGATCGTCTTCTTCGTCTTCGATCGTTTCGGCGCGAGGCAACAGCATCCGCGACTTGATCTCGGCCAGCATGGCGGCCATCACCAGGTATTCGGCGGCCAGCTCCAGGCGCACCGACTGCATCAACTCGACATAGCCCATGTACTGGCGGGTAACTTCCAGGACTTTTCCGATGAAGTGATCAACTCGCCGGTGATGCGCAGCCTGATCGACACCGATTTCGAGGTGTACAAAAACGTGCTGCCGCCG
>NZ_JBNNWE010000083.1:0-27199 GCF_050280905.1 Pseudomonas sp. NPDC086278 | reverse complement strand
GCGCCTTCGCGGTAAAACTGTGGGCCGCCACGGCCAGACCGCTGACGGTCAGGGTCCAGATGCCCGTCGTCGGCTCGACGAACCGATGGGCGCGCTGGATAAAAAGCTGCGGTCGCAGATGCAACTGGAGTTGGTGCAGATCATCGAACGCGTCGGCGTGACCTGCGTGATGGTGACCCACGACCAGGAAGAAGCCATGACCATGGCTGAACGCATCGCGATCATGCACCTGGGCTGGATCGCCCAGATCGGCAGCCCGGTCGACATCTATGAAGCCCCGGTCAGCCGCATGGTCTGCGAGTTCATCGGCAACGTGAACGCCTTCGACGGCACGGTTGTAGAGGACCTCGAAGGTCACGCGATCATTCACAGCAAGGACCTGGAGCAGAAGATTTACGTCGGTCACGGCGTCAGCACCTCGGTGCAGGACAAGTCGATCACCTACGCCATCCGCCCGGAAAAAATGCTGGTCAGCACCCTCAAGCCCGAGCAGCGCTACAACTGGTCCGAAGGCAAAGTGCATGACATCGCCTACCTCGGCGGTCACTCGGTGTTTTACGTCGAATTGCCCGGCGGCAAAATCGTCCAGTCGTTCATGGCCAACGCCGAACGTCGTGGCGCGCGCCCGACCTGGGACGACAAAGTCTACGTGTGGTGGGAAGACGACAGCGGCGTGGTACTGCGCTCATGAAAACACTCAATCAGCAGTTCATGCGGCTGATGCCGAGTGGTCGAAAGCTCGTCATCGGGATTCCATTCCTGTGGCTGTGCCTGTTTTTCCTGTTGCCGTTCTTCCTGGTGATGAAGATCAGCTTCTCGGAAGCGGCGCTGGCCATTCCTCCTTACTCCGAGATCTACACCTACGCCGAACAGAAGTTTCAACTGTTCCTGAACGTCGGCAACTACCTGTTGCTGACCGATGACGAGTTGTACCTCTCGGCGTACCTCGGCTCGCTGAAAGTGGCGTTTTTCAGCACGCTGATGTGCCTGGTGATCGGTTTCCCGATGGCCTACGCCATCACCAAGGCCAACAAGGAAACGCAAAACGTTCTGATGCTGTTGATCATGATGCCGACCTGGACCGCAATCCTGATCCGCGTGTATGCGTGGATGGGCATCCTCAGCAACAACGGTCTGCTCAATGCGTTTTTGATGTGGACCGGGCTGACGTCGCACCCGATCGAAATTCTCAACACCAACACCGCGGTCTATATCGGCGTGGTGTATGCGTACCTGCCGTTCATGGTGTTGCCGCTGTACGCCAACCTGGTGAAGCACGATGGCACCCTGCTGGAGGCTGCGTCGGACCTGGGTTCAAGCAACTTCAACAACTTCTGGAAAATCACCGTGCCGCTGGCCAAGAACGGCATCATCGCCGGTTGCATGCTGGTGTTCATTCCAGTGGTCGGTGAGTTCGTGATCCCGGAACTGTTGGGCGGCCCGGAAACCTTGATGATCGGCCGTGTGCTGTGGCAAGAGTTCTTCAACAACCGCGACTGGCCGGTAGCGTCCGCGCTGGCGGTGGTGATGCTGTTGATCCTGATTGTGCCGATTCTGCTGTTCAACCGCAGTCAGGCCAAAGAGATGGAGGCACGGGGATGAAACGTTTCGGCTTTTCAAAATTGATGCTGGTGTTCGGCCTGTCGTTTATCTACCTGCCGATGCTGATTCTGGTGATCTACTCGTTCAACGCCTCGAAACTGGTGACGGTGTGGGGTGGCTGGTCGTTCAAGTGGTACGCCGGCCTGCTCGACAATACGCAACTGATGGGCTCGGTAGTGCGCTCGCTGGAAATTGCCTGCTACACCGCGATTGCTGCGGTAGCGCTGGGAACGTTGGCGGCGTTTGTGCTGACGCGCGTCACGCGCTTCAAGGGTCGCACGCTGTTCGGTGGTTTGGTGACGGCGCCGTTGGTGATGCCGGAAGTGATCACCGGCCTGTCGTTGTTGCTGCTGTTTGTGGCGATGGCGCAGTTGATCGGTTGGCCGATGGAGCGCGGCATTGTCACGATCTGGATCGCCCACACCACGTTCTGTGCCGCGTATGTGGCGGTTGTAGTCTCCGCCCGCCTTCGCGAACTGGACCTGTCCATCGAAGAAGCGGCCATGGACCTCGGGGCGAAGCCGTTCAAGGTGTTTTTCCTGATCACCATTCCGATGATCGCGCCGTCACTGGCGGCCGGCGGCATGATGTCGTTCGCGCTGTCGCTGGACGATCTGGTGCTGGCGAGTTTCGTTTCCGGGCCGGGTTCGACGACCTTGCCGATGGAAGTGTTCTCGGCGGTGCGCCTGGGGGTCAAACCCGAGATCAACGCCGTGGCCAGTCTGATCCTGCTCGCCGTTTCGATCGTGACCTTCATGGTCTGGTACTTCAGCCGCCGCGCCGAAGCCACCCGTAAACGCGCGATTCAGGAAGCGATGGACCAGACCGCCAGCGAATCCTGGACACAGCCGAAAAACCAACGAGTTGAAGTGGCTTAAGTGACTACAAACCTATGGCGACGGAGGTTTCTGTAGCGAGGGGGCTTTTTGTGGCCAAGGGCATGCCTGTGACCTGGAGGCTTTCTGTAACCAAGGGCTTGCCTGTGGCCAGGAGGCTTTCTGTAACCAAGGGCTTGCCTGTGATCAGTAGGCTTTCTGTAACCAAGGGCTTGCCTGTGACCAGTAGGCTTTTCTGTGGCGAGGGGGCTTGCCCCCGTTGGGTCGCGAAGCGGCCCCCAAACCTGCAACCGAGGTGTATCAGGCCCACCGTTTTCGCAGATTTTACGGCTGCTGCGCAGCCGAACGGGGGCAAGCCCCCTCGCCACAGGCAAACCCTTGACCACAGGCAAACCGCTGACCACAGGTAACCCCCCTCGCCCAGGTTTTGTGTTTTGAATAAGAAAATTGGAGTTGTACCGATGAAAATGTTTGGCAGGACTCTGCTGGCACTGTCCTTGTTGGGCGCAATCACCACCGGCGTCCAGGCCAATGACAAGGTACTGCGCGTCTACAACTGGTCGGATTACATCGCCCCGGACACCGTCAAGAAGTTCGAAGACGAGACCGGCATCCGCGTGACCTACGATGTGTTCGACAGCAATGAAACCCTTGAGGCGCGCCTGCTCGCAGGCAAATCCGGTTACGACATCGTCGTACCGTCGAACAGTTTCCTGGCCAAGCAGATCAAGGCTGGCGTCTATCAGGAGCTGGACAAGTCGAAGCTGACCAACTGGAAAAACCTCAACCCGGTGCTGCTGAAAAATGCCTCCGCCAGCGACCCGGACAACGCTCACGCCTTCCCGTACATGTGGGGCTCGATCGGCATCGGTTTCAACCCGGCCAAAGTCAAGGAAGTGCTCGGCGCCAACGCACCGACCAACTCCTGGGACTTGCTGTTCAAACCGGAAAACGCCGAGAAACTGAAAGCCTGCGGCATCAGTTTCCTTGATTCGCCGACCGAGATGCTGCCGGCCGCCCTGCACTACCTGGGCTACCCGGTGAACTCGCAGGACAAAGGCCAGATCGCCGAAGCGGAAGCGCTGTTCATGAAGATTCGGCCGTCGGTGGCGTATTTCCATTCGTCGAAATACATCTCCGACCTGGCCAACGGCAACATCTGTGTAGCGGTCGGTTACTCCGGCGACGTGCTGCAAGCCAAGGCTCGCGCGCAGGAAGCGGGCGACAAGGTGAAGATCGACTACAGCATTCCGAAAGAAGGCGCCGGCAGCTTCTACGACATGGTCGCGATCCCTCGGGACGCGGCAAACGTCGAAAACGCGTACCTGTTCATGAACTTCCTGATGCGCCCGGACATCATCGCCGAGATCACCAATAACATCGGCTACAGCAACGCCAACGCGGCGGCGACGCCATTGGTGGACGAAGCGATTCGCGACGACCCGGGCTCGTACCCGTCGCAGCAAGTGATGGCGACGCTGTATGCGATTCCGGACATGCCGATTGGTGTCCAGCGCGTGATGACCCGGGGCTGGACCCGCGTAAAACTCGGCAAATAACACCGATACCCTGTGGGAGCCGAGCTTGCTGGCGATAGCGGTCGTACCTTCCCATTGATGTTGGATGTGCTGGCCCCTTCGCGAGCAAGCCCGCTCCCACAGGGTTCGACTGTGTTGTTCAGGAGCAAGCTTGCTCCCACAGGGTTTGGTGGTGTTCACAGGCTTGTGCTCCAGCGCAGCTCACTGTGGGAGCGGGCTTGCCCGCGAAGGGGCCATCGCCGACGACACAAAATTTCAACGTTTTCCGTTCACGCAGCGCCTTACCACCGCTGCACCTCTCTCAAGAACGGCCTCACCTGGCTTCCTCGGTTCAGGTGAATTCGGGCGCCCTCCTCGGGCGCCTTTTTTTGTGCGCCGCCTATAGTTGAAAGCAACGCTATCAACGGGACATGGCCATGCGCGAGATCATCAGCAAAGAGCCGTGGTGGGCAATGCCACCGCAACCGGGGCAGGATGAGTCCGAGCTGGAATGGGGCTGGCTGGTTCACTACAGCGAAGGCGAGCCGCGTTTCGAGTTCGTCAGGGAGCGGCCGACGGACACTGAGATCAGCCATCGCAAGAGTTGCAGGATCACCCCGGCATCGGAATGACCCACTACGCGGTCAGCACTCCAGGAGGATATTGAAGCCGCCAAAGATCATCCGCTGACCGTCGAACGGCATCGGGTTGACGTCCTGCTGCATGCGCGGGTCGGCCATCATTTTCTGCATGCCGGCATCGCGGGTGGGCTTGTCCGGCCAGACGATCCATGAAAACACCACGGTTTCGTCTTCCTTGAGTTTCACCGCTTGCGGAAATGAGGTCAGCTTGCCGACCGGAACGTCATCACCCCAGCACTCCACGATGCTCAGGGCGCCGTTTTCCTTGAAGATCACCGAGGCGGATTCGGCGTGCTTCCTGAATTTTTCACGGTTGGCGGTGGGCACCGCAAAGACACAGCCATCAACGTAAGACATGGTCATTCTCCTGCTGGGGGTAGAGGGTCGAACTGCTTGTTAGTCGATTCGGGTGGGCTCCAATCGACAGCTCCACCGTCGGACCCGACCGACGGTGCTTCGGCGCTCCCCGCCAGATTGCCCTCGATCTGCGCCGCCAGGTACAGCGTGCCCGCCATTACGCCAGTCGTCGGGTTTTGCACCAGTTTTACCCAAGCCTTGTCGAAGGTATTGCCCAGGCTGCTGCGAATCAGTGCCTCGCTGTCCGGCCGGTCGGCGGCCTGAATGATCGCGCGAATTCCCGCCACCCCCACGGTAATCAGGCCTCCAGCGAGTTTGCCCGCTGCCGCCGCCACCGCGCTGGCGGCTCCGCGCGGGGCCATTTCGGCTTCCATGCGCTGGCTGGCGCGCTTGGCCACGGGCGCCATCGCCGTGTCGGTCGAGCCCACGCCCTTGTCGCCACCGGCCTTGTGGATCTTGTCGATCAGCGCCGCGTACGCCGGCAGCGAACTCAGCGGTTCGCTGTGAACCACTTGATAAAGCGAGGCATCACGGGCGGCGGGCGGCCCGAGGGCGATGGCGGGGATTTTCTGCAGCCGGCCGTTGAGTTGGGCCATCGGTATGCCGTGACGTTGGGAAATTTTCTGCAGTTCTTCCTGGACGATGTCCACGTAGAACGCCGTGGCCAGTCCGAGAATCGCATCCGGGTCAATCTCCACCGCGACCGGTGCCAGCACGCGCTTTTGGTATTGCTCCAGCAGGTAGGCGGCCAATTGCCTGGCCGAGGCGTCCTGTTCGCCCTGGGCGCTGAGGGTGTACCAGCTGACTTTCATCGACAGCCATTCCTGGGTCCAGTAACTGCTGAACCAGGGGATGAAGTTTTCTTCGGTCAGTTGGTAGACCCGCGTGCGCCAGTAATCCATGGCGCCGCGCGCGTAGATTTTGGTCTGCTCGGTGGCCGATTGCGACGCTGCGACGATTTCGCGATCCACCTGGCGCCAGGAGCTCTCGGACACCATCACAACCGGCGCCACCACCGGGGCACGCGCAGGCGTGGCGCATCCCGCCAACACCACCATCACGGCGACGATCAGCGAACGCAGGTTCAAGATCGCGGTTTCCTGGCGTGTGCGCCGGACGGAATGTCCGGTGATCAAAGGGTCTATCGGGTTTGAGTATAGGTGGCGAGGATTGTTCGCCCGGGATCGTGGGTGTTTTTGATGGCCTCTTCGCGAGCAAGCCAGCCCTCACGGGTTGCGGGTCAATGTGCAGGCCTTCTGTCGCAGGTCTTGTGTCTACGCGGTCGAATGCGGGATCGAGCGTGCTCGCGAAAAGGCCCCAGAGCACACCATCATCCGTATCGATACTCACCATCGTCACGAATGCCTTCCGCAAAAAAACCGCCAGGCGCACGATCACTCCCATCCCGCGCCTGAACCCCACACCGGAGGGGCACATCATGTTGATCCATCTCCTGACTTGCCTGGCCCTGACGGCCGTTACGCTGACCCTGTTTTCCCGTTTCTTCCTGGACATCGGCCAAACCGAGGAGCACCCATCATGATCAACCAAGTGACCCTGTCCGTGAGCTTCCCCGTGTTCGGCACCAACTACTATTCGCAGGCAGTCGTTTTCCGCACAGCCTTGGCGCTGGTGTTCGACAAGAACTTCGAGGCGTTGCTGATGCCGGCCGCCGCCAACCACTTCAACAATGAAGTGGTCGGGCTGAATGATCAGTTCCGCTTTCTCAACGATGTGCTGGTCGAGCATCTGCTGGAGACCGAACTGGCGCAAAGCGCACCTCGCTCTTCGCGCCAGTTCACCTTTTAGACTGACTCACCAGACTCAGGCGGGCCGGCGCACGGCCCGTACCTTGCCGCTGTTGCCACCACCGCAGAAAAACCGGTCCGCGCCATCGGACTCCAGCCCTGACACGCCGACTCCCGTTGGCATCGTCACGCTTTGCAGCACTTCGCCGGTTGTCGGGTCGATGCGCCGCAATTCGCTTTCATCACCCTCCCAAGTGCCGTGCCAAAGATCACCTTCAACCCAGGTCACGCCCGTGACGAAGCGGTTGGACTCAATCGTGCGCAGGATCTGGCCGCTGTCCGGGTCGATCTGATGAATCTTGCGCTCGCGGTATTCACCGACCCACAACGTCCCTTCCGCCCACGTCAGCCCTGAGTCCCCGCCGCTGCCCGGCGCGGGGATGGTGGCGAGCACTTCGCCGGTCTGCGGGTCAATCTTGAGGATCCGGGCTTCGCCAATCTGAAACAGGTGCCGGCCGTCGAAGGCGGTTCCGGCGTGGGCGGCAATCTCAATCGAGCGCAGGGTCTTGCCGCTTTGCGGGTCGAGGGCGTTGAGCTTTTCTCCGGACGCGAACCAGACGTTCTGGCCGTCATAAGAGACGCCATGCACGCTGTCGATGCCTGGAAAAGGCCCATATTCACGGATGATTTCAGCGGTTGAAGATTTCATGTGGACTTCCTCGTGACGGGGGGTGGTGAGGTGATCCTAATCACCCGGCGTCAACGCCGTGAGTAACAAAGCCGTCGCGAATCCCGGCATCGGCGGCGTCATCCAGCGCCGCACCCGACCGCGACCGAACGACTGCACTTTGCCGGCTGCGGCCAGCGCTTCGAGCGTTCGTTGCACGGAGCGCTGGCTGGTATTGAGCGCCAACCCCAGTGCCGAACTCGACCACGATTCACCGTCCGCCAGAAACGCGAGCAGCGCGGCTTGCGGCTCTTCGACTAACCGCGCCAGAACCACAACGTCGTCACCCATCCGCGATTCCAGGGCAAAACCGCGCGGGGTGGCGGTGATACCGGCCAATGGCTGGAGCGCCACACGCAGCCGGCCGATCTCAACGCGTAGCCGGGCGCGATGCGACTCGTCCGTCAGTTTCAAACGAAAAGCCTTGGCGATAAGCGTTTCCCTCGCCACATCGGCGGGCCAGGCTTCGGCCAGCGTGCGCGCCAGGGTGAAGAGCACCGGACGCTTGGCCAGGGCAACCGACATCCCGGCGCCGCGCACGCCGTACCGACAGGCGTCCACCACCAGTGACCTGGACGCCAGCAGCGCTTCAACGTCGTCCAGCAATAGCGGTTGTGCTTCGCCACGGGTAAGCAGCCGCGCAGCGGGCGCGTTGAGCAGGCGTGCGGCGCTTTCGACCTCGGCGGTCAGCGCGGGGATACCGGCGAGGTCCGCCGCGCGTTCGGCCCTTTCCAGTGCGGCCCGGGCCTTTTTTGTTTCGAGCCGGCGCAGTGCAATCCCGATCACCACCAGTTCATGAGCGGCCCGCAGCGCCGGCGGCAAGGGCGCCGGATCCCGCTCGGCAAGCAGCCTTTCAACTTCCTCCAACTGCCCGATCAGCAACAAACGCCGGATCTGCAAGTAGCGCGCGTGGGCCGCGTTGACCCGATCACCATGGGCTTGCAGTGTCACGCGCGCGGTTTCGAGCGCCTTTACCGGCCACCCCAGTTCACGCGACGCCAAGGCGATTTCGGCCTCGGCGACCACGCACCGCGCCCGGGACACCGGCTCTTTCGGACCAAAGGCTCGCGCTGCCCGCTGCACCAGCGCCTTGGCCCGCGGCAGATCGCCCAGTTGCGCCATGGCAATGCCGCGCAACGCGAGCGCCGGTGCATCGTCGCGCAGGGCGACCCGGTTCAATGCCCCCAGCGGATCACCCGCCGCCAGCGCTCGGGCCGCCGCCGTGATCAGCGAATCCATGTGAATCGCGCCACAGGTGTCACTCCACTGAGGAACAGGTGCGAATGAGTCTATCTCACGAGCGTCCTTGTACCCATTCACGCGGGCTGAACCCGGTTTTACGACGAAACGCCCGGGCCAGCGCCGACGGGCTTTCATAGCCGACCTCATCGGCGATCAGCGCAATCGACTTGCCTTCGCGCAAGCGTTTTTGCGCCAGGCTGATCCGCCAGCTCACCAGGTAATCGACCGGTGTCTGCCCCACTACCTGGCGAAAATACTCGGCAAAACTGGCCCGGGACATGTTCGCCGCCGCCGACAACTCGGCCACGGTCCAGGCCTTGGCGGGCGCGCCATGCATCAGGCTCATCGGCCGCGACAGCCGCGCATCGGCGAGGCCGGCCATCATGCCCGGACTCTGATCGCGACTGCTCAACAGGTGCCGCAACAGTTGAATCACCAGCAACTCGAATAACCGGTCCATCATCGCTTCGCGCCCGCACGTGCTGCCAAAAGCCTCGTTGAACAACCACTGCAGGTTGCCGGCCATCGTCGGCAAACTGTTCAGTTCGAGCACCAGGTAATCGGGCAATGCGGCCGCCAGGGCATTGCCCGCACCGCCATCGAAATCCAGCGAGGCGCACACCAGTTGCGTGTTCGCGGCTTCATTGGCGAACAGGCGATGGCGGTAAGGTCGGGGAAAGAACACCAGCGTCGGTTCGCTGAGCTGCACCTCCGGCCGATCCGCCAGTTTCAGGGTCAACTCACCCGCTTGCAGCAGGTGCAGATGACCACCGGCCTGATCGCCATCAAAGACCGCCGAGCCGCAAAAACTGCCGCTGTGGAAGGTGCCGGCGCTGACGCCAAAGTGAGTGAGCAACGTGGACAAGCGATCCATAAAAACGACTCCAGCGCCAAATCTGGACGATCTGTCGCATATCCTCGACGATTTGCACCCTTGACGCCAGCGCCGACCCTTAACATCAACGCCGTACCCAGCGCACAACGCGCTTGCATCTACGGAGTCTGACCCATGAGCCGCATCACCGCCCTGAGCCTCGAAAACGCCACCGACGCTACCCGCCCGCTGCTGGAAGGCGTGCAGAAAAAAATCGGCTTCTTGCCCAACGTCTTCAAAACACTCGCCCACGCCCCCGCCGTGCTGGCGGCCTACTTGCAACACTCGGCAGCCTTGAGCAAGACATCGTTGAGCGCCACTGAAAAAGAAGCGGTGTTCCTCGCCACCTCTCAAGCGAACGGTTGCGACTATTGCCTGGCGGCGCACACGCTGTTTGCCGGCAAGGCCGGGTTGTCGGCGCAAGACATTCTCGATGCGCGCAGCGGCCAGCTAAATGCCTATGCCGCCCTCGCCCGGCAAGTCACCGAAAGCCGTGGCCACCTGAGCAACGAACAGATCGACGCCGCACGCGCAGCCGGGATCAACGACGCCAAAATCATCGAGGTCGTTGCCCACGTGGCGTCGCAGACCCTGACCAACTACCTCAACAACCTGGCGCTGACCGACATCGACTTTCCTGCCATCGACGCCTGAACCCGGCGTGCAACGTGAGGAGAAACAACCATGAACACCGTGACCGTCTACACCACCGACACCTGCCCTTACTGCCGTAACGCCAAGGCGCTGTTGGCCAGCAAAGGCATCGTGCCCCATGAAATCAATGTCCAGTCGTCCCCTGGCAAATTCCAGGAAATGCTCAACCGCAGCGGCCGACGCAGCGTGCCGCAGATATTCATCGGTGACACCCATGTAGGCGGCTTCGACGACCTGGCGAAACTCGACCGGCAAGGTGGCCTGTTGTCGATGCTGGCTTGAATCGCACGCATAAAAATCCCGCTCACGTGAGCGGGATTTTTTTATGCGCAAAACGATTTACGCGATGGGAATCAACGGATCAGCAGCCGCCCAGGCGATTTCACGATTGGCCGCCGGAGGATAAATCCACACCGTGTTGATCTGGGTCTTCAGCGCCTTGCCTTCTTCTTTCACCAACTTGACCTGACGATCCCAACCCTCGGTGTATACCGCGCCCCAACCGCCCAAATCCAGACAGGTCACGTACTTCGGCTGGCTATACGGCGTCGGGTCAACGCCAAGGAGGTGCGCCGCAACGTTGTTGCCGGCATAACGCCCCAACATGATCGCGTGCTGGCAGGTCATCATCGCGTGGTTGCCAATCTCGTCGGACGCCGCGTAAGCCACGTCGCCGGTGGCGTAAATGTCGTCCTGGCCGATGACTTTCAGGTTCGCGTCGACATGCAGACGGCCGAGGTAATCGCGCTCACCAGGGATCTGTTCGGTCAGCGCGCTGGCCCGCACGCCGGTGGTCCAGATCACGGTGCTGGCGTCAATGCGTTGACCGTCAGCCAACGTAACGCCGTGCTCATCGACCGCCACCACCGACGACCTCAAGCGCCAGTCCACACCCAGCTCGGTGCTGGCCTGGGCGATGGACTGGCTGATTTCGGCGCCCATCGAAGCGCCGATCTTTTCGCCACGGTCGACGATGATCACGTTGATGTCAGCGCGATCACCCAAAATGGCGCGCAGACGCGCAGGCATTTCAGTCGCCGTTTCGATCCCGGTGAAACCACCGCCGGCCACTACGACCGTGTTACGCGCCGGGCTTTCTGGCTGGTTGGCCAAGGATTTCAGGTGATTTTCCAGACGGATGGCTTGCTCGATCTGATCGACGTCGAAGGCGTGCTCGGCGACACCCGGAGTGTTCGACAATGCCAGGCCACTGCCGGTGGCCAGAACGAGTTTGTCGTAGCTGCAAGTCTGCAGAACGCCTGCGGCATCCCTGTAGCCCACGCTTTTTTGCTCGACGTCGATGGTCTCTGCCGCGCCTTTGATGAACGTGACGCCCACCGCGTCAAACAGCTCGCCGAGGGGCGCCGCCAGTTGATGCGCGTTGGGTTCGTAAAAGCGCGGACGTACGCGCAGCTCGGCATGGGGCGCCAGCACGGTGACCTCGACGTCGTTGTGATCGTGAAGATTGAACAGGCGGGTGGCGCTGATTGCCGTCCACATGCCACCGAAACCTGCGCCAATGACCAAAATATGCTGCTTCATTGTTTTCACTCTCAGGAAGACCAAGGACTGAACTCGTTGCCGAGCTAACAACGGCGACTATAGTTATCCAAGTTACAGCGCGCAACACCCGTCCATCGATGACCACTATTGCCAAATCCGATCCCTGCAACAATTTTGGATAAGCTCTGATCTATAAGCCTGAAAGACGCAAAACAGAAAAAAACGCCAAGAGCGACGCGTTGCACCACTGACGAACGGCTGATAACATTGGCGACTCATTCAGTCGGAGATATCAATGTCTCTTTACAGCGCAGGCGTTGAATACGGCATTCATTGCCTGATTTTTTTGGTAGGCGATTACGGCGACAGCCGTGAGGCGAGCGTGCGCGACCTCGCGGAGCTGCAAGGCGTACCGCTGGATTATTTGGCGAAGATCTTCACCAAACTGGCCAAAGCCAAACTGGTGGTCGCCACTGAAGGCGTGCGTGGAGGTTTCAAGCTTGCCAGGCCGGCGGACGAAATCAGCGTGCTGGACATCGTGAACGCCATCGACGGCCAGAAGCTGATTTTCGATTGCCGCGAGATTCGCGGTCGTTGCGCGCTCTTCGACGGTTCCCCGCCGGAGTGGGCGCTGGACGGTCAGTGCTCGGTGCACGCGGTAATGATGACTGCGCAAAAACGCATGGAAGAAGCCTTGGCCCAACAGACCATCCTTGACCTGGCCCGACGTGTCGGGCGCAAAGCCCCGGCCGAATTCAACGAGCAAGTGAACAGCTGGATGAACGATCGTCGGGAAAAGAAAACCGGTGCCAGTGCGCAGACCGGCGACGAGCAGATCATTCCGGTGACTGTTATCGGCGACTGACGATTTCGCCTATGGGCAAAACTCAGGCGAGCGCTCTATGATTGGGGCCCATGACGACCTCTGCTCCGATCCGCTCACCCTGCCCGCCCGGCGCCTGCAATTGCGGGCGTGACCCGTTGCTGGAGACACCGGGGGCCGACGTGCGCATCCTGCTTCTGACGCGCCAGGAAGAAAAACGCCTGCTGGATCGACTGGAAAACCTGCAAAGCCTCGCCGACCTCGAACGCCTGCAACAGCGGATGTACGAGCAACTCGGGATCCGCGTCGAGATCGTCCCCAGCTTCAACGAAGTGCGGACCATGCGTGGCATCGGCATCAACCTCGGCGAACTCCCCGGCCTGTGCCGCAAAACCCGCCAGGCGATCCCGGCGGCGATTCGCCGGGGTTTGGAAAAACGCCCGGAAATCGCCTACGACATTCTCAACGCCAACGACCTGTTGCGCGACGCGTAAGGTTGACCTACCGCACCTTGCGCAACAAAAAGTGCGACAACGCCGGAATCAACACCAACGCCCCGACCATGTTCCAGATGAACATGAACGTCAGCAGGATGCCCATGTCGGCCTGGAACTTGATCGGCGACCAGGCCCAGGTGATCACGCCCGCCGCCAGGGTAATGCCGACCAGCGCCACCACTTTGCCGGTGAACGCCACCGCGTTGCGATAGGCCTCGGTCAGCGACAACCCGGCACGTTGTTGCGCCAGTTGCACGCTCAGCAGGTACAGCGCGTAATCCACGCCGATGCCCACGCCGAGGGCAATCACCGGCAATGTAGCGACTTTGACGCCCATGCCGAGCCAGACCATCAAGGCTTCGCAAAGGATCGACGTCAGCATCAGCGGCACCACCGCCACCACCACCGCGCGCCAGCTGCGGAAGGTGATGAAGCACAGCACAATCACTGCGCCGTACACATACAGCAGCATCGTGCGGTTGGCGTCGCGCACCACGATGTTGGTTGCCGCTTCAATCCCGGCGCTGCCGGCGGCGAGCATGAATTGGCGCTCGCCGTTGCTGTGTTCGCGGGCGAAGGTTTCGGCGACGGCGACCACACGGTCGAGGGTTTCGGCCTTGTGGTCCGAGAGGTACGCGACGATCGGCATCATCGAACAATCGTTGTTGAACAGATCCGGGCTGCTGACCGACGCTTGCTGCGCGCCGTAGTTCAGCACGTTCTGGTTGCGGGCGATGGTCAGCCACTTCGGGTTGCCTTCGTAGGAACCGGCCGTGATCTGCCGCACCGCATTGACCAGCGACACGGTGGTTTGCACGCCCGGTTGCTGCTGCAACAGCCAGCCGAGACGGTCGGCTTCCACCAGGCTTTGGTATTTCAGGCAGCCTTCGCTGGGGGTCTTGAGCATGATCGCGAACTGGTCGCTGGACAGCGAATAGTTGGCGGTGATGTAGGCGTTGTCGCGGTTGTAACGCGAGTCGGAACGCAGTTCCGGCGCACCGGGGTCGAGGTCGCCGATCTTCAGGTGATGGCTGACGACAAGCCCGCCCACCGCCAACAGGCCCGCAACGCTCACCGCGATGGTCGCCCAGCGGCGCTCGGTGAATTTGTCGAGGAAACTCCAGACCGCGCCGATGCCCTTGCCGCGCAGCTCCTGATTTTCGGCGCGCAGGCTACGCTCGGCGGCTTTGCGGCTGACGCCCCAGTAGGACAGCAACACCGGCAGCAGCACCAGGTTGGTGAAGATCAGCACCGCGACGCCGATGCTGGCGGTGATCGCCAGGTCCTGGATCACTGGAATGTCGATCAGCATCAACACCGCGAACCCCACGGCATCGGCCAGTAACGCCGTCAGCCCGGCGAGAAACAAGCGGCGGAAGGTGTAACGGGCGGCAACCAGTTGATGGGTGCCGCGCCCGACGTCCTGCATGATCCCGTTCATCTTTTGTGCGCCGTGGGACACACCGATGGCGAACACCAGGAACGGCACCAGAATCGAGAACGGGTCCAGCGCAAAACCGAACAGCGCAACCAGTCCAAGCTGCCAGACCACGGCGATGACCGAACAAAGAATCACCAGCGCGGTACTGCGCACGCAACGGGTGAAGTAGAAAATGATCGCCGTGGCAATCAGCGCGGCAACGCCGAAATACAGCATCACCTGCATCAGGCCGTCGAGCAGGTCGCCGACCAGTTTGGCGAAGCCGATCACCCGAATCTTGATCGGGCCTTTGCCCTCTTCGCCCGTCACCCGAACACTGCCGGCGAACTCATATTTGTCGCGCAGTTTCTCTTCGAGGGTGTTCGAAAACTGGTGGTAGTCGATGCCTTGCCCGGTAACCGGGTCTTTCTCCAGCAGCGGCACGAAGATCATGCTCGACTTGAAGTTGTTACCGATCAGGCTGCCGACGATGCCCGAACGGGCGATGTTCTGGCGCAACTGCTGCACGCTTTGCGCCGAGCCGTCATAGGAATCGGGCATCACCGGGCCACCCTGAAAGCCTTCCTCGGTGACTTCGGTCCAGCGCACCGCCGGCGTCCACAGCGACTTCATCCACGCCCGATCCACGCCCGGCGTCACGAACAGTTCGTCGTTGATTTCCTTCAGGGCATCCAGATAGTGCGGGTCGAAAATATCGCCGTTGCTGCTCTCCACCACCACCCGCACCGCATTGCCGAGACCGCGCAAGGCCTGGCGATTGTCCAGGTAGTTTTTGATGAAGGGCTGGCTCTGCGGGATCATCTTTTCGAAGCTGGCATTGAGCGTCAGCCGGGTCGTGGCGAAGAAGCTCAGGGCAATCGTCACCAGCAGGCAGACCAGCACCACGCCCAGGCGGTTATTGAAAATCAGCCGTTCCAGGGCGTTACCGGAGCGCGCGTCGAAGCCCTTGAGCTCGCGGACGATCGGCATTGTTTCGAGTTCGTGGTGACCCATCATGGTGTTCTCTTTGTAATGCCCGGCTTATTCGAGGGGTAACTGCCGCAAGCCACGGGTGCCGGCGAGCACCAGTGAACCAGCGGTCGCCACCTGTGCGGCGGCCACGGGTGCCAGTGCGGTATTGGGTTGCATCCGGAAACTGGCACCGTCGTCGCTGCTGACCAATACATGGCCGGCCTGGCTGACCAGCACGATCCGGCCATCAGCCGTGACCGAGCTGGCGGTGATGCTCAGGGGCAAGCCGAGTTCGACTTTGCTCCAGTTCACGCCGCTGTCGGTGCTGCGAAAAACATTGCCGCGCAGGCCGAAAACCAGAGTCGCACCAGGCTTGCCGGTGATACCGAAAAAGCTGCCGTTGTACGGGGTTGGCGTCGCGTTGAATCGACCGCTCGCGCGATCCAGCTTCAGCACCAGGCCTTGCTCACCGACGATGAACACATCGTCACCCACTGGCCGCAGCGCGTAGAGGTTAAGCGCGCTGGGGTTGTCGGTGCGGTCCAGCAACGGCGTCCAGTGACGGCCGCCATCGTCGGTGCGGAAAATCAGGTTGAAGGCGCCGACGATGTAGCCCACCTGATCGCTTTCGAACCAGACATCGAGGAAGGGTTTATCGGCGCCCTCCTCGACCATGCGCTGTGCTTCGCTAACCCGCGCTTGCAGGGCTTCATCTGCCGGTTGGCTGGCGAGTTGCTGTTGGTAGTAATCAAGCATGATCGGGCCGACCTGGCGCCCGTCCAGTTGCCGGGTCCAGGTCTGGCCAGCGTCATTGCTGTGCAGCACCACGCCATCGTGGCCCACCGCCCAGCCTTGTCGCGGCGTCGGAAAGTGCACGGCGACCAGGTCCGAACTGACCGGCACCGAGGCCTGCTGCCAATGTTGGCCAGCGTCATCGGAATAGAGAATGTGCCCACCCTGGCCCACGGCGACCAGACGTTCACCGGCCCGAGTGAGCCCGGTCAGTGTCGATTGGGCAGCCAGAGCACTGGGCAGCGCAGGCGAGTCGAGCACGTCGACAAATTCGCCGGCAATCACCGGGCGGGTGAACGGCACGGCCATGGCAGAGGCCAATGCGGCCAGCAGAAACCACTTGATCATCGTCATTATTATTATCTCGGGTGCACACCACGATTCCCTTGTGGGAGCGGGCTTGCTCGCGAAAGCGGCATGTCAGTCGACATCAGTTTTGCCTGGCACAACGCCTTCGCGAGCAAGCCCGCTCCCACATTGGAGTGCGTGGGGGTTAACGGATGCCGGTGCCGGCCAGCGACTCGGCCGACCACTGCGCCTTCGTCAGCGGATCGATGTACTTCAAGCCACCGTAAGGACCGTAGAAACCGTTGACGTTGTAGGCACCGGAAATCAGGTCGTAGGTCATGTGGTTGATCGTGTCCGGCGCCTTAACGTCGTAGCTGTAGGTCAGGTGGGCGAAACCGCCACGGTAGAGCTGACCACGGGCGTCATATTCGTCGGAAGCCAAAGCGATCCAGCTGTCCTCGTCGAGGTAGAACGTACGCTTGCTGTAGATGTGGCGTTTGCCCGGTTTGAGCGTGGCTTCCACCACCCACACCCGGTGCAGTTCCCAGCGCATCAGGTCCGGATTGACGTGGTTGGCCTTCATCACGTCGGTCGCGTCTTTGTGGTAGCTCAGCTTGTAGGTGTTGTACGGCACATACATTTCTTTCTTGCCGACCAGCTTGAAGTCGTAACGGTCCATCGCGCCGTTGAACACGAAAGCATCGTCATAGGTCGCGGCGCCGACAGTACCGGGGTTCGGCGTGTCATAGGCGAGGTCCGGTGCCAGCTTCACTCGACGTTGTCCCGGCAGGTACTGCCAGGCGCGACGCGGTTGTTGCAATGGGTTGACCGAGTCCATCAGCAGCAGCGCTTCACCGGCACGACGGGCCGGGCCGGTGTAGGTCAGCTTGATCTTGTAATACGTTTCATCGGACGTCACCGGACCCGCTGGGCGCGTCGGGGCAAAGAGCGGGTATTCGATGTTGAACACACCCGTGGAACTCAACGAAGCAGTACCGGAGGAGTCAACGTTCCACGAGTCGTACTTGTTGGTCATTGCCACGCCTTGATAGCGCTGCAAGTGGTTCCACATGGCTTCGTAGCCGTCAGCGGGGATCGGGAACGGTACGCCCGGCAGGGAGTTTTCCAGCGCCAGGCCGCCATCGGTGGTCTTGGCCGTCACGGCGTTTTTCGCGGTGTTGGCCAAGACGGCCTGAGGCATGGCGACGCTGCGATGCGTCGGGTACACGTCGAGGCGATAGGTCGGATAGCGAGTGAGCAGTGCCTGGGTGGTCGCGGTGAGTTTGTCTTTCTGCGCGGCGAGCTCTTTGCCGGTAATGACCAGACGCGGCTTTTCAGCGCCGTACGGGTCCGGGCGGAATGAGTCGCCGGCTTTGAAATCGGCCGGAACGGTCGTCAGGCCACCGGTGTAAGCGGGGATGCTGCCGTCGGCGTTGGCGGCTGTTTCAGCCCCCACGGCGGTCAGGCTGGTGCCCAGTTTTGCGGCTTGATCGGCGCTGACCGCCGCGTGGGCGGAACTTGCCACGGCCAGCGCCAGCGCGGTGGCCATTACTGATTTGATGAAATTCATGGGTGTCTCCTGTTAACGCACCGCTCTTGGGTCAGAGGGTGGTTTTGAATGTGAGCGCGACCATGCCGCGATCCTTGAGCTGTGCCGGAATACCGGCAAACGAGGTGGCCTGGCCGGGAACACAGTTGTATTGGCCATTGGCGCCGGGAACAGCACCATCGCCATGGGCCGCCGCGTTGCCGGCAGAGCCGCAGGTGTCGAAGTCGCCGAAGTTATCGACGTACTTCAGATCGAAGCGGTACTGGGTACGCACATCCATGCCGACCCCGACCGAATAGCTGCCGGTGCCTTTGTTGCCGCCCAGTTGCACGGAGGACTGGCCTGCCAGGCCGACGTTGTAGCTGACCGGCAGGAACATATCGATGCCGGGGAAAACCTGGTACCAGGTCGGGGTGAAGTTCATCCCCATGATGTAGTTGTCTTTGGTGACCTTATCGATGCCCTTGTACCAGTCATCGCCCTTGAACAACTGCTGGTTGTCGGTCACGTCCAGCCAGCGGCTGTACGCCACTTCCACCAGTAACGGTGCCGTGTCCCACACCGCCGTCGGGCCGAAGGTGGTCAAGCCATTGAGCACCGCGTGCACGGTGTTGCCGCGCGCGACACCGTTTTCGCCATTGAAGCTGCTGATGACACCCGGCTGCCCCGCCGCTGCCGGCGAAGGATTGACGGTGGCCGGCACGCTGGACAACGGCATGTTGTGGCGATAGTTGACGTCCAGCCCGAAGCTGACACCGGCAATGTTTTTGGCGAGGCTGATGCCGTAGATGTCGATGTCATCCACGTAGAACTGGTTGTAGCTGCCAGCGTTGCCGGAAATCAGTTGCGGAACGCCGACGGCGGTCGGTTGCAGGGCAATGTTGGGCAGCATGTCGGAGGTTTTGCGGTAGTAGAAACCCAGCGTGCCGTCCAGCCACGCCGGGCTCCACTTGGCCATCAGGCCGAAGTCACCGCTCTGGTCCGGGGTAAAGGTGTGGCCGTTGTCGAGCCGCAGAAACTGATTCGCACCCACCGGCCCGGGCCGGCCGAAAAACGGGTTGGCGCCACCGATCAGCGACAGGTTATGGCCACCGTTCTGAATGCCGTCGTTGAAACCCAGGTAAGTGCCGGACTCGGGGATACGCGAGGCGTCCCAACCGAAAAAGTACTGCGCCGCCAGGGTCAACTCGGAATTGACGGTGAAGCTGGTCGACAACTGTTTACGCGGAATGAACAGCTCTTTGGATTCGGTGCCGGGTACGGTCAGCGCTTTGGTCAGGTCGAGGCCGGCCTGGCCGTAACTGTTGCCGTGCGCGAACGCCAGAATGCTTTCGCCCCAGTAGACGTTGTGCTTGCCCAGCTTGGCGCTGAGCAGCGACTCGTCGCCGATCTCGGTGCTGCCGAACACAAAGGCGTCGAGAATCTCGGAGGACGGGCCGTTGTAATAACGGTCGACGTAGCCGCTCTGGTGGCTGGAATCCGGCTTGCCGTCATTCAGCTGGTTGGTCGATGGGTTGGCGCTGCCCGTGTCTTGATAGGCATGGTCGTACCAGCTGTTGGCGCTGACGCGAAAGCCCATCTGTTTTTTGTACACCACGTCCATTTCCGACAGCACATCGAGGCGCTGGGAAACCGCGCTGCCCGACGAAAAATTACGGTCGCCGTCGTTGCTGTTCCAGGTGTTGGCCAGCTTGCTGTTCGGCGCCTCGACCCGTTGCGCGTAGTTGAGCTTCACCGTGTTGTCGAAGCGCACCGTCAGGTCATCATTACCCGTGTTGAATTCAAACGCGTAGACAGGACTGATGCCCAGCCCGGCGAGAACCGCCGAGGCCAGAAGTCCACGTCGCAGATTGGGGTGGCAGATCTTATTGTTGTTATTCATCTAGCGTGCTCGCCTTGGCTGATTCAAGAACATGCGACCGCCGGCGTGCCACTAGGCTGGGCGCTGGCCGGTTCGGTCGAGCCTGTTGTATCGCGAGCGGCAGGTGGGTTGCCGGTCAATTGGGCCAAATCATCGGTCAGCGCAATTTACGGCCAGAATTATGCGGGGCTTGTGTGGAACTTCTGTGGGAGCTTATGTGGGAGCGGGCTTGCTTGCGAAAGCGGTGACTCAGGCGACATCGATGCTGGATGTGCCGGCCCCTTCGCGAGCAAGCCCGCTCCCACATGGACCGAGACGCATACAAATATTGAGTTCAGCCGCTCCCACAGGGGCTGGGATTGTGGCTGGCGAGGTTGAACGCCTCAGATCTGCTGACGGAAATCCGTGGGTGACAATCCCGTCCAGCGTTTGAAGGCGCGGGTGAAATTGCTGGTATCGCTGAAGCCCAGCAGAAAGGTGATTTCGGTCACCGGGCGCGAGGCCTGGCTCAGGTAACTGCACGCCAGTTCCTTGCGGGTGTCATCGAGCAATTGCTGGAAATGCGTGCCGCGCTGGGACAGTTTCAGCTGCAGTTTGGTCGGGCTCATGCACAACGCACTGGCGACCTTCTCGCGACTGCAGTCACCGTCCGGGAGAAACTCGATGATCTTCTGGGTCACGCCGGTGATCACATCGCTTTTATCCAGCCGCGCCAGGTAGCTGATGATGATGTTGTCGTTGACCTGGGCCAGTTCCGGGCAGGAGCCGCTCAGTGCCTGCAGCATGTCCGCCTTGTCGAAGACCAGCAGGCTGCTTGCCTGCCCGAACAATACCGGGGCCCTGAACAACGCCTCATACGGACCGGGGCCTTCGTGGGGGACGGGCCGGCACAATTCTACGCGCAGCGGTTTGAATTCCTGTTTGTACAGCAAGCGCATCGTGCGAATCAGAAAGCCGAAAAACGCATCTTCGGTTTCGCTGCTGAGTTCAAGCAAGTGGTCGAAGCGCATCAACACCTGCTCGCCAGTCTGCTCGAGATTGGCCTTGGCCACCTGCGAAACCAGGCGGAAATAGCGCTCCAGGCGCCGACAGAAATCCATCAGCGTGCCGCTCGCCGCCAGCGAATAACCCAAGGCATGCAAATGGGTCAGGTGAATGTGCTTGGCCACGGTCAGGCCGAAATACGGGTTGTTGGTCACATCCACGCAGGCGCGATAAAGCTTGGTCATGGTCGCGGCCGGCAGGCGGGTCATCGGGTCGGTGGAGACGTCCAGCGGAATGCCCATGGCGGTGAAAATCCGTTTGCTGTCCACGCCACTGGCGTCCAGCGCCCGCGCGATGGCCACGGTGTAGCTGCCGATCGTGGTGGGCTGCAAGGCGTCTTCACGCAACGAGGTGTCGGTGCCGGGCGCCGGTATTTTTGAGCTGGGCAATTCCGAATCTGACATGTGCCTGCCTGTTAAGGGTGTGAACGCGGATGGTCGCCGCAGGTCAGGCATCGGTCAATGACCCGCCGGGCCTGTGCTCAGGATATTCCGGTGCTTGGCGTGTTCGTCACCTGTCGCGCTGACCTTCGAATTCATTCAATTGACCGGTGATGTCCGGGGGTTCTGCCCACAATGCCTTCAAGTTGTGCAGCGAATAACAAGAGAAGACCCCATGAACGAGAACACGCAATTTGATTACATCGTAGTTGGCGCGGGCGCTGCCGGCTGCGTGGTTGCCAGTCGCTTGTCGGAAGATTCGAACATTTCGGTCTGCCTGCTCGAAGCCGGCGGCCCGGACTCGAACCCGCTGGTGCACATGCCGGCGGGCGTTGCGGCGATGGTGCCGACCTCGATCAACAACTGGCAGTACCAGACGGTGACTCAGACAGGGTTGAATGGCCGGGTCGGTTATCAGCCACGGGGCAAGACCCTGGGCGGCAGTTCTTCGATCAATGCCATGGCTTATCACCGCGGTCACCCGCACGACTTCGACCAGTGGGCGGCCTTGGGCAACCCTGGCTGGAGCTATCAGGACATACTGCCGTTCTTCAAGCGCGCCGAGCACAACGAAAACTTCACCGACCCGTTGCACGGCCAGCACGGCCCGCTGAACGTGCGCTTTCATTCGTCACCCAATCCGTTTGGCGAAACCTTTGTCGAGGCCGGCGTCCAGGCGGGTTATCCGGCGTGCCCGGACCAGAATGGCGCGACCATGGAAGGCTTCGGCCGGGTGCAAGTGATGCAAAAGGATGGGCAGCGTTGCAGCGCGGCCCGCGCCTACCTGACGCCCAACCGCCAGCGGCCGAACCTGAGCATTGAAACCCACGCCCACGCCACCCGCATCCTGTTCGACGGCAAGCGCGCGGTGGGTGTCGAGTTCCTGCAAAACGGCGTCAAGCGCACCTTGCGCGCCCGCCACGAGCTGATCGTCAGTTCCGGCGCATTCAACTCGCCGCAGTTATTGCTGCTGTCCGGTGTGGGGCCGGTGGGTGAGCTGCTGAAATTCGACATCCCCGTGGTGCATGAACTGCCCGGTGTCGGACAAAACCTGGTGGATCACATCGACTACGTGCACTCCTATCGCGTCAAATCCCGTCAGTTGATCGGGTTGTCGCTGGCCGGTGTGTGGGACATCGCCAGAGCCGCATTCGGTTACTGGCGCCACCGCAAAGGTCCGTTGACCAGCAACTTTGCCGAGGCCTGCGCCTTCGTCAAGACCGACCCGCAACTGCCCCAGGCAGACATCGAACTGGCCCTGACCATCGCCATGTTTGCCGACCATGGGCGCACGCTGTATCGCGGCCACGGCTTGAGCGTGCATGCCTGCCTGCTACACCCTAAAAGCGTCGGCAAACTGAGCCTCGCCAGCGCCGACCCGATGGTGCCACCGCTGATCGATCCGGCGTTCCTGACCCATCCTGATGACATCAAGACCTTGATCGAAGGCTACCGTGTCATTCAGAAAGTCATGGCCACCCCGGCCTTCAAAGCGCTCTGCCCTCGGGATGTGATCGATTCGCCGATGAGCACCGATGCCGAAATCGAACAGGTACTGCGCGACCGTTCCGACACGCTTTATCACCCGGTGGGCACTTGCAAAATGGGCACCGATGCCATGGCGGTGGTCGATCCGCGACTGAAGGTGCACGGACTGGAAGGCTTGCGTGTGGTCGACGCGTCGATCATGCCGACTATCATTGGCTGTAGCACCACCGCGGCCACGGTGATGATCGGCGAAAAAGCCGCCGACTTTATCCGCCAGGACCGCGCGGCCAGCGCCGCCCACACGCAAAAGGACGACCATGAACCGAGCGCCGCTTGTCACCACGCCTGAATTGCTGACGGTGACCGCCGTCGTCGAACTCGCCACCGGGGTAGCCCTGCTGTTCATCCCCGGCCTGGTCGGCAGCGTGCTGCTGGGAATCGCCGGCACCGAGTTGACCAACCTGTTTGCGCGATGCTTCGGGGTTGCCTTGATTGCGCTCGGAATCGCTTGTTGGCCAAAACCTGTCACCAGCGCGGCCGTTCGCGCGATGTGGGTTTACAACGGGGCGATTGCGCTGTACCTGGCCTACATCGGCGCGTTCATCAACAGCGGTCCCTTGTTGTGGCCAGCGGTGGCGTTTCACGCCGTGATGACCTTTCTGCTGCTGCGCCGATAACCCCAATCTACTGCGAGACCAGGATCAATGTGGGAGCAGGCTTGCTCGCGAAGGCGGTGTGTCAGTCGACAGCGATATCGACTGACACGGCCTCTTCGCGAGCAAGCCCGCTCCCACACTGGGCGGTGGACTTCCTGCGGATCACCGATCAACCCGCAATGACCTGCCCCGCGTCGCCCGTCATGCCAGATTGAACCCCCAATCCATTGATCCAAAGGAGTACTCGCATGGGCGTATTGGACGGCGTGCGTATCGTCGAAATTGCCGGTATTGGGCCGGGCCCGTTCTGCGGCATGTTGCTGGCGGACATGGGCGCTGAAGTGATCCTGGTGGAACGTGCCGGCAAAGGCGCCGACATGCTCGACCTGGGCAAACACGCCATCGTCAATCGCGGCAAACAATCGATCGCCCTGGACCTCAAGGACCCCGAGGCCATCGAAGCGGTATTGCGCCTGATCGAGGGCGCCGACGCCCTGATCGAAGGCATGCGCCCCGGCGTCATGGAGCGCCTGGGGCTGGGCCCCGACGTCTGCCTGGCGCGCAATCCGCGACTGGTTTACGGGCGCATGACCGGCTGGGGCCAACAAGGCCCATTAGCCCAGGCCGCCGGCCACGACCTGAATTACATCGCCCTGTCCGGCGCCTTATGGTTCAGCGGCGAAGCCGGACAGCCGCCCATGGCGCCACCGACGCTGGTGGGCGATCTGGGCGGTGGTGCGCTGTACCTGGCGCTGGGCATTCTCGCCGGGATCATCAATGCCAGTACCAACGGTGTCGGCCAAGTGGTGGACGCGGCGATTGTCGATGGCAGCGCCAACCTGATGAACCTGCTGCTGTCGGCCCATGCGGCCGGGCAACAGCCGCTAGAACGCGGTCGCGGCTTGCTCGACGGCGCCCATTGGGGCCGCACTTACGCCTGCGCCGATGGCCTGTTCGTCAGCGTGCAAGCCCTTGAACCGCAGTTCAACGCTTTGCTGTTCAGCAAACTGGGGCTGGGTGATGATCCCGACTTCAAAAAGCCCTACGATCCACGCCTGTGGGGCCCGTTGCGCGAACGACTGGCGACGGTGTTCGCCAGCCAGCCCCGTCAGCACTGGATAGACCTGCTGGAAGGCAGCGACGCGTGCTTCGCCCCGGTACTGACGCCGGCCGAGGCAATGACGCATTCGCACATGGCCGAACGCGGCGTGTATTCGCGTGCAGAAGGTGTGTTGCAAGCCGCGCCAGCGCCACGATTTTCGACCACCCCTTCGCATGCCGGCGCAGTGCCCACCCGTGGCGAGCACACGGCTCAGATCCTGCGCAAGGCAGGGTTGAGCGAAGCCCTGATCGAACGATTGCAGACCCGCTAAACACACCACCCCCCTGTGGGAGCGGGCTTGCCCGCGAAAGCGGCGGATCAGTCGATATTGATGTGACTGATGTACCGCTTTCGCGAGCAAGCCCGCTCCCACAGGGGGATTGCGGTGCTCAACCTTTCTGCGCCGCCCCTACTTCTTCAGAAACACCGCCACCGGGCTGTCCTCGCGCAATGCGTAACAGGTGTTGAGCAGCTTGCCCGCGGCATCACGGTAAACCTCGGCATCGGCCGCCGTGCGCGGCGCGACCATGGCGCGGGCCATGGGAATGGTCTGAAACGCCGTGGTGGCAATCGGCAGCAGCAACTCGGTCAAATGCACGCAACCGCCAGTCCCGCCGAGCCCTGGCATTCCACCGTGCGCCGATGAATCAACCGACGGCCGCACTCCTCGCTCGTCATTCAAACCACCTGCTTGCGGCGACGGCGACGCCATACCAGCGCGCCCACCACCAACAGCAGCACCGCGATCACCGGCGGCGCGGCAGCCTTGAGCTTGGGCACGACCACATGCTTCAGGGCATACAGTTGCCCCTGGTGCATGTAGTCGTAACCGACCGGCATCGGCAACACGCCGTTGACCCTGGCGTATTCGGCGTAGTCGGCCTGCATGCTGATAAACCGCTCGGGCATCTGCTGTTGCAGGTCGTCGACTTCACCGGGGTCGGTGACGATGTTGTAGAGGTGCCATTGCTCGTTGCCCACGGGTTTGAGGCTTTTCACCAGTTTGTAATCACCCTTGAACAACGCCGCACTGCCGGACAGCTCATAACCAATGGCTTGATCTTCGGGATGGACACGGTCCGTCGTGCCTTTAAGCACCGGCACCAGACTGCTGCCGATCATCGGCTCTACCGCCCGGCCCTGATATTCACCGCTGTGCGCCGGGACGCCGGCCACGTCGAGCAAGGTCGGGACAATGTCGGTGACATGGGTGAACGCCTTGATAATCCGGTCGGCTTGCATGTTCGGCACGCCGGAGACAATCAACGGCGTGCGCAACCCGCCCTCGCCGGCGAAGAACTTGTAGCCGCTCAAGGGCGAGGCGGCGGCGCTGGCCCAGCTCGGGCCGATACTGGTGAAGGCGCCCTTGCTGCCCAGGCGATCCAGTTGGCGGGTGTAGTTCATCTCCAGCCACAAACGGATCGCCGGAATCGCGTAAGGGTCGGTGGGCTCGCTGCCGTTGTCGGAGAGGAACACAAACACCGTGTTGTCATACTCGCCGGTGGCCTTGAGGTGCGCGATCAGGCGGCCGATTTCCCGGTCCATGGTTTCGCCCATGCCGGCGTAAACCTCCATGCGCCGCGCCTCATAGCGTTTTTCGTCGGGCGTGAGCGCGTCCCAGTCAGCGGTGCTGGCCATGGTTTGCATACGGGTTTCGGCGGGGATCAACCCCAGCGCCACGGCACGATCGCGACGCGCCTGGCGCAACGTCGTCCAGCCCTGGTCATAGCGGCCACGGTACTTGTCGATGACGTCTTTGGGCGCCTGGACCGGAACGTGGTTGGCCTGAAATCCCAGGTAGGCGAAGAACGGCTGGCCGTCCGGGCGATTCGCGGCGATGTACTCCATGGCTTTGTCGACGATAAAGGTCGAGGAGTAGTAATCCTTGGGCAGGTGCGCCGGTTGGCCGTTCTCGAACCACGCGGCCTTGTCATACAGCGGTGCGTAAGGCCGCTCTTCCCAATTGTCGGAGCCGCTGTCGGCCTGGATGAACGAACGCTCGAAGCCACGGTTGTCGGGCAAGGTGTCGGCGGTTTTGCCCAAGTGCCATTTGCCGGTGATGTAGGTGTGGTAACCCGCGTCCCTGAGCTGCGTTGCCACGGTGATCGCGTTGTCGTTGAGCACACCGCTGTAACCGGGTTTGCCCAGGTGTTCGTCGGGCATGGTTTCCGGCATGTTGCCGACGCCATTGCGATGGTTGTCGACGCCGGTCAACAGCATCGAGCGCGTGGGCGAACAGGACGCGGTCACGTGGAAATCGGAAAAGCGCACCCCTTCGCGGGCCAGGGTGTCGATGTTGGGCGTGGCGATTTCGCTGCCGAAGGAACCGACATCGCTGTAACCCCAATCGTCGGCCACCAGCACCACGATGTTCGGACGTTTTGGGCCAGCGAGGCACTGGGTGCCGAAGGCCAGGCAACACAGGGCGATTACCAAAAATCTGAACGGGATCATCGAAGTCCTTGTTCCCATTGTGGGAGCAACTGTCTTAACCCTGCCATTCGTCACCGCCATTCGGTGCCGTCGCGCAGCATGGCATTCAGCCGGATCAACAGTATCCGCATGC